>CANPET010000072.1 GCA_947573465.1 uncultured Eubacterium sp. | reverse complement strand
ACACTGAATGCCAGCACTTTTCCAATGCAGGAAATAGAGAATGCAAAGGCATTTTGTAAAAAAGAAGGAATCAGACACTTTTTGTGTGAATTTAATCCATTACAGATAGGGAGGTTTACAGATAATCCTCCCGACAGATGTTATATTTGTAAAAAAGAGATATTTTCACAAATCATAGAGCTGGCAAAGGAAACTGGAATTACGAATGTAGTGGAAGGTTCGAACATGGATGATAATGGAGATTACAGACCGGGGTTAAAAGCCATAAAAGAATTAAAAGTACTTAGTCCATTACAGGTTGCAGAATTGACAAAAGCAGAGATTAGAGAATTATCCAAGGAGCTTGGATTAGATACATGGGATAAGCCAAGTAAGGCATGTCTGGCTTCCAGATTTGCATATGGAGAAGTTATTACAGCAGAAAAACTGGTGATGGTAGAACAGGCAGAACAGGTATTAATAGATTTAAACTATATGCAGTCTAGAGTAAGAATTCATAGGGACATTGCTAGAATTGAGATTTTACCAGAGCAGATAGAGAAGTTTATACAGTATCATAAGGACAATGTATATAAGAAACTAAAAGAGATTGGATTTTTATATGTGACTTTGGATTTAGAAGGATATCGAACAGGCAGCATGAACGAGAGGCTTGGAAAGGACGGAATATTGTGAGATGGATATAAAAAATATATTAAGAAGTGTTGCTGAAGGGACGATAAGTGTTGACGAGGCAGTATTGGAATTAAAAAAAGAGCCTTTTGAGGATTTAGGATTCGCTAAATTAGACCATCATAGAGCTATCAGACAAGGGGTCACAGAAGTGATTTATGGTGCAGGAAAAACGCCAGAGCAGATTGTTGAGATTGTAGTGGCTATGTTGAAAAAGGAGCAGAAAAATGTATTGATTACCAGAATGAGTGAAGAGGCAGCTATAGCTGTATCAAAAGAACTCACTGATACAGAAATTCGTTTTCAATATGATACTATGAGTAAAATAGGAATCGTTGGAGATATAGCGAAAGCAGATGGAATCGGAAAGATTGTTGTGGCAACAGGAGGTACCAGTGACATGCCGGTAGCTGAAGAAGCTGCACTTACAGCAGAGGTTTTAGGAAATGAAGTTGTAAGATTATATGATGTGGGTGTGGCAGGACTTCATCGATTGCTGGCTCATGCAGATGAATTGATGAGTGCAAAAGTGGTAATTGCAATTGCAGGTATGGAAGGAGCATTGGCAAGTGTGGTTGGCGGATTAGTTGACTGTCCAGTCATTGCAGTTCCTACCAGTGTAGGATATGGAGCGGCCTTCGAGGGACTTTCCGCATTGTTATCGATGCTTAATTCCTGTGCCAGTGGTGTCAGTGTTGTAAATATTGATAATGGTTTTGGTGCCGGATATATGGCAAGTATGATTAATCATATTTCGTATTGAGATATGTTAATAAAATAGGTAGAATGTAAAAATATTATTGATAGAGGTGTCAGATGAAAACATTATATTTAGAGTGCAATATGGGAGCGGCAGGAGATATGCTGATGTCAGCATTGATTGAATTACACAAAAATCCGGAAGATTTTGTGGAAAGATTTAATCAATTGGGAATACCAAAGGTAAGGCTGATAAAAGAGGAAAGTGTGAAATGTGGGATTACCGGAGCACATATGAGGGTTTTGATAGATGGTGTAGAAGAAGAAAGCCATGATGTTTGTCACCATAATCATGAGCATCATCACGAACATGAGTGTGAATATCATCATGAACATAGCCATATTGTGGAGCATACATATGAGCAGAGTCAAGAAAATCGTAATGGACAAGGACACTCTCACAGCCATACCAGCCTGCACGATATAGAGCATTTAATTCATTATTTGAATATCGATGAACAGATAAAAAAAGATGCAATTGGTGTATATACTTTGATTGCAGAAGCGGAAAGTCATGCACATGGAAAACCAATATTGGACATTCATTTTCATGAAGTAGGAACGATGGATGCTGTGGCAGATGTAGTAGGTACATGTATGCTAATACATGAATTAAATCCTGATAGAATTATTGCATCGCCTGTGAATGTAGGTAGTGGACAGGTAAAGTGTGCGCATGGAATACTTCCGGTTCCGGCACCTGCCACAGCTTTTATTCTTCAAGGCGTACCAATTTATAGTGGAGAAGTACGAGGAGAACTCTGTACCCCTACAGGAGCAGCTCTTTTGAAATATTTTGTAGATTCATTTGAACCAATGCCTGTAATGAAGGTTGAATCCATTGGATATGGTATGGGAAATAAAGACTTTGCGGTAGCAAATTGTGTCAGAGCGATGCTTGGAACAACAGAAAAACAAATGGATGATATTGTGGAATTATGTTGTAATTTAGATGATATTACACCTGAAAATATTGGATATGTTACAGAACTGATGATGAAAGAGGGAGCATTGGATGTATATACAACATCTGTGGTTATGAAGAAGAACCGTCCGGGATTTGTGTTGACATGTATGTGCAAAAAAGAGGATAAAGAGAGATTATTGAAGTTGATATTTCAGCATACCACTACATTAGGCGTAAGAGAATATATCTGTAAGCGATATGGTTTAGAGAGAACTATCAAACCAGTTGAAACAAGTTATGGCACTGTCAGAATCAAGGAATCAAAAGGATATGGTGTTGTAAAAACAAAAATAGAATATGAAGATTTGGCTGAAATAGCGAAGAGAAATGAAATATCGTTAGAAGAAGTCAGAGAAAAAGTTTGGCAGGAAATTTAAGAAGTTTTTTATTAGGAAATAATTTAGTTTCAATAAAAGATATGCACCATTCTAAATAAACAAGTATTTTATTATTTAACTTGTTTGTTAGATAGGAGCATATCTTTTATACGAAAGAAACCAACTCAAATGCTATTCATTTGTTTCATAAATATTTTGGTAAATTTGTTCTGTATATTCGTAAATAAGAGCTTCGTCTGCGTTTTCAAACTGGTGCATTAAGGCATCTTTTATTTTGTCAGCACGATTAAAATATAAAAGTTCTTCCGGCTGTGTCAGGTCCAGACCTTCATCTAACATATCTTTTGTTATATTAGAGTTTGCCCAAGCAAGAAGTTCTTCAATTAATTTATCCTCTTCTTCAGCCTCTATTTTGACCTGTTTTGCATGCATGAAAGAAACAATTCCAGATATAATGAATATAATAAAAATCCCACCCATGACGGAATCAAAAAGCCATGCTGTAGATGAATTCAGTGGTAAAGGTATAATGTCTGTCAAAACTAAAAACATAAACAAGATACCGATAATACCAACCAATAACATAGTTGAAGCGGAAGAAACAATATCCTGATATTTGTCTGATAATCGTATAAAAGAAGAAACTTTATTATCTGTAAATTCATATAAACTTTCTGTCAGAATATCTGAATTTTCTGTAGGATTATTATCAATCTGCTGTTCTGTTTTTGTAACTTTATTATCTTCCATAAGCAGTCTCCTTCGTTAAAAAATAATTAATTTTATTATATACTATTGAGGACGCTTTCACAAGGTAATACATATTTATTTTTTTTGTGAAAGATTGTATAATTTAGAAGAAAAAATTATGAATCCAAAGAGGAGATGTAAAGTGAAAATTACAGTTTTAGCGGTTGGTAAGATAAAAGAAAAATTTTATGTGGATGCAATTCAGGAATATAGTAAACGATTGTCCAGATATTGCAAGTTAGACATTATTCAGGTAGCAGATGAAAAGACAGCAGAGAATTGTTCAGAGATAGAAATGGATATTGTGAAAAAGAAAGAAGCGGGAAGGATTTTGAAACATATTCCAGAAGAGGCATATGTGATTACTCTAGAGATATTGGGAAAGCAGTTAGATTCAGTTGAGTTGGCAAATAAGATTAATGAACTGGGGATACAGGGAATAAGTCACATTGTTTTTGTGATTGGTGGATCACTAGGATTACATCAATCTGTATCTGACAGGGCTGATTTCAAATTGAGTTTCTCAAAAATGACATTTCCACATCAGTTGATGAGGGTGATTTTGTTGGAGCAAGTGTATAGGAGTTATCGGATAATTAATAATCAGCCATATCACAAATAACGGAGGTTTATAAAAAATCAATTGGATATCAGGCGAATAGAAAACTCATGCATCCTTAGATGCTTTTATGGAAAACCTTATGCGGGCATTGGTATAAGCTACAAACTTGTATTGATTTGACTAAAGATTTAACGTATAATTTTAATATATAGATTGTAAAATCGTATCGGATAGAAATCATTAATTAAGTGAAATGTTGAAAAGGAGAAATTTTATGAAAAGAATGAAGAAATTTTTAGCAGTAGTATTAGCATTGACATTATTAGTGACAATGTTACCAGTAACCAGCGTAAGCGCTGCTTCAAAAAGGGTAAAGCTCAATAAAACAAAAGCAACAATATATATTGGAAAAACAGTTACTTTAAAATTGAAGAATAATAAGAAAAAGGTGAAATGGACTACATCAAACAAAAAGGTCGCAACAGTCAGCAAAAAAGGAAAAGTAAAGGGCAAAAAAGCAGGTAAAGCTACAATTACTGCAAAAGTCGGAAAGAAGAAATATAAATGTAAGGTTACAGTAAAGAAAAAAGTTACAACGAAGCCTACGACAAAACCAACAGAACAGCCTATAACGAAGCCGGTAGAGGAGATAACGACAAAGCCAACAGAAGAGTCAACGACAGCTCTAACAGAAGAGATAACGACAAAGCCAACAGAAGAGTCAACGACGCCCCCAACAGAAGAAAATAAAAAGAATGCATCAGATGTTGCAGTAATAGAAAAAATTATTAAGCAGCAAAAAGAAAACGGTGCAGATGTAAGTGAAGACTTAGATTCTGAACAGTATGAATGGTCTGATACGGAAGACTCTAGGTTAGTGGGTATTGACTGGCGTCGAGTTGGCTTGAATGGTGATATAAGTTTCGAAGGGGTGGAAAAACTAAGAAATTTGAATTGCTTTGATAATCAATTAACAAGTTTGTATGTAAGTAAAAATACAGAATTAACAACGTTGAATTGTCAGAGTAACGAATTAGCAAGTTTGGATGTAAGTAAAAATACAGAATTAACAACGTTGAATTGTCAGAGTAACGAATTAGCAAATCTGGATGTAAGCAACAATACGAAATTAACGAACTTGAATTGTGTGAGTAACGAATTAACAAGTTTGGATGTAATTAAAAATACAGAATTAACAACGTTGCTTTGCGGAAATAATCAACTAGCAAATCTGGATGTAAGCAGCAATACGAAATTAACGGAGTTGGATTGTCAATGGAATCGCTTATTAGACACTCTGGATGTAAGTAAAAATACAGAATTAGAAGGTTTGAAATGCACAACCACTGCGATAAGCTATTTGGATTTAAGCAATAATAAGAAATTAGGATGGTTGAATTGTGATAATGCCGTAGAAGTTGTGGGATATGATGGATATCGTTGGTAAGAAGAGCAAGTTTATGAAAAGAACGAAGAAATTTTTGGCTGTTGCATATCATAAATAAGTGAGGAAATACCTAATATAGTAAAAGCAGATGTGCATTAAACTAGTTGTGTGCATCTGCCTTTTTATATTGTAATATTCTTGAAAAACTCATTATAGTCTACATTTAATTTCTTTTTCAATGTGCTTAGTTCAGAAATACGTATAAGGATAGATTAAGTGTTATTAGTATTTTGTAAAATTATTGCATAAAAATATGTAAATGCACAAAAAATAGTAATGAGTATTGAGTGATGAAGTTATTCGTGATAAAATTACATTACTAAAAAATGTGCAATGCACAAAAATAAGGAGTAATACTGTGGAAATTAAAAGAGATGCTTATCTTGAACAGTTAAAAATAAGAAAAGATAATGGAATGATTAAAATAATTACAGGAATAAGAAGATGCGGAAAGTCATTCTTGTTATTTGTGTTGTTTAAAAAATATTTATTGGAAATCGGAGTAGATAGTGAACATATTATTGAGATTGCGTTGGATGGAATTGAAAATGAAGAATTGAGAGATCCAAAGAAGTGTTATCAGTATATTAAAGAGGTAATGAAAGATGAACAGAAATATTATTTGTTTTTGGATGAGGTACAGTTTATGCCACGCTTTGAGGAAGTGCTTAACAGTCTGCTTCGCATAAGCAATATTGATATATATGTAACAGGTAGTAATTCAAAATTTTTATCAAGCGATATTGTAACAGAATTTCGAGGAAGAGGAGATGAAGTTAGAATCTATCCCTTATCTTTTGCGGAGTTTTTTGCAGCTTTTGATGGAGATTATGATGATGCATGGGATGAATATATGATATATGGCGGGCTCCCGCAAGTTGCACAGTTTTCTATGGAACGTCAGAAAGCAGAATATTTGAAAAATATCTTTGCTAATGTTTACATCAAGGATGTAGTGGAACGAAATAAGATTCAAAATGTTGATGAGATTGGAACATTAGTAGACATTCTTGCTTCTGCTATAGGAGCACCTACGAATCCAACGAAAATATCCAATACTTTTACAAGTGAACGGGGAAGTAGTTATAACAACAAAACCATATCTAACCATATTGATTATTTATCAGAGGCATTTTTGATTTCTAAAGCCAATCGATATAATATTAAAGGTAGAAAATATGTAGGTGCAAATTTGAAATATTATTTTACAGATATAGGACTTAGAAATGCGAGATTGAATTTCAGACAGCAAGAGCCGACTCATATCATGGAAAACATTGTGTATAATGAACTACTTGTGCGTGGTTACAATGTGGATGTTGGGATTGTTGATGTGTATGCAAAGAATGGTGAAGGAAGAAGAGTTCATAAGCAGTTAGAGGTTGATTTTGTAGTAAATCAAGGTAGCCAGAGATATTATATTCAAGTGGCATATGATATGTCTTCAGAGGAAAAACAAAGACAGGAGTTTTATTCATTGAGAAATATTCCAGATTCGTTTAAGAAGATTGTTATCGTAAATGGAACAGCAAAGCCTTGGAGAAATGAGGAAGGGTTTGTAATCATGGGCATGAAATATTTTCTACTTAATGCAGATAGTTTAGAATTTTAGGAAGGTTGTCATGCATATCATACAAAAATCTCATATGGGTATGATATGTACAGCCATATCATAAGTAAGTGAGGTTTTTCCATAGATAAAAAAAGCAGGGTTGTAATGTAATTAGATTTTTTGAAATTTAGTTTTGACTTATTATAATAATCGTGTTGACAAAAATTTATTTTGGGAATATTATATAAATATAAAATATTAGTCGCCACCTGTAAGGCGAATCATAAAAGCACAGGAATAAAATATTAGTCGCCACCTGTAAGGCGAATCACAAAAGCACAGGAATAAAATATTTGTTAAAATAAAAGAGTTCCAAAATTGGAATTCTTTTATTTTTTAGGGAGATACAAATGAAAAATGAAAACTTCTATTTTTTGACAGATGATTATTGTGAGAGATATAAAGATTATGGAGTTATGAGTAATAAAGAATCTGACGGAGAAACTGAACATAATAGACCATGCTTTTATGCACTACAAGATAATGATAATTTAAATATATATTGGATGATACCTGTATCGTCTAAAATAGAAAAATACCAAGATTTGCTTGCATATAAATTAAGGAAATATCCGGTTTATGATGGATTAGAATTTGGATATGTAAG
>CANPET010000071.1 GCA_947573465.1 uncultured Eubacterium sp. | reverse complement strand
AGGAGAGAACTATTGTTATATTACATATGATTAATGGATTAAAGCATAGAGAAATAGCCGAGATAACGGGATTACCATTGTCTACGGTATTGTCAAAATATAACCGCTCACTAAAAAAAATGAAAGAAAATATTATGGATTAGGAGGTCATTATGAAAGAAAAAGATATTAGAGAAAAACTAAATCAGGAACTTGAAGACATGGCTCCTGATATGTTAAGCAAGATTTTAAGTACACCGATTGAACCGGTAAAAAGTGAGAAAGAACTATTTGGAAAAGATAGACCTTTATTTAAAGAAAAAAAGAATTGGAAACCATATTTAAAGGTTCCGGCAATTGTAGCTGTAGCAGCTTGTTTCGTTGCATTGATTATTCTTTTGCAGCCTTTGTTTAGCAGTAGCAATCATGTAGAACAGAAGATGGCATTTTCTATTATTGTTGATGTCAATCCAAGTATATGTATTGATGTAAATGAAGATGGAAGCGTACAGGGGATTAAGGCAGGAAATAAAGATGCAAAGAAAATTGTTAATTATGTAAAAAGTGAGTTGAAAGATGATGATAATTATAAAACAGCCATGAAACTAGTTGTTAAAAACTTAAAAACGGAAGGCTATTTGAAGAAAAAACAAAACGCAATGTTAGTATCGGCTATTCCTGTAAAAGATAATGATATTACTAAGGAATTGAAGGCTGTTAAGAAAGAAACCAGTGCAGCATTAGAAGACAGACATGTAAAATGCAAGACTGTATATCAGAAGGTAGATGTCAGTGATAAAGTTAAGAAGGTTGCAGATAAGAATAATGTATCTGTAGGAAAAGCAGCTTTATGTATTGAATTGGCAAAAGAAGAAAAAGTCAGTGTTAAGAAAATGTGTAAGAATAATATTGCAAATCTGATTCAGAAAGTTGAGAAGAGCAGCAATAGTATTGTGGATAGCATTATTATTGTGGATGATGAAGAATATTTAACTGGTGAATTTGAAACAGAAAGTTTTGAAATGGAAAGTTTTGAAACAGAAAGTTTTGAAATTCCAACTGAAACATCTGAAAGTGAAAGCAATATCGAAACAATAACAAATCCTGCTGAATCAACAGCAGGATTTGAAGAGACCAGTATGGAAAATATCACAAATGGAGTTAATTAAAGTGAGGATTTTCCTTGGATGATATTAAACTCTTCGAAATAATGATTGATATAGTTTAATACACGTTTTTTATCAGCACTCCATTCAGGTGCAATGAGAAGTGATTTTGGACCATCCCCGGTTATTCTGTGAATAACAATATCTGGAGGAATATTACATAAACACTCAGCAAGAATATTTGTATATTCTTCCAATGATAATACTTTAAATTTATTTAAAAGATACTCCTTTTCTAAAGGGGTATTTTTTAATACATGAAGAAGCTGCAATTTGATTCCTGAAATTGGTTTTGAACATACATACCTGACGCTGTCTATGATATCTTTTGATGTTTCAAAAGGCAGACCGATAATTAAATGAACAATCACATCTATATTTAAAGAATTTAATTTAGACACCGCAGAATCAAATATATTTAAAGAGTAACCTCTGTTAATATACTTTGCGGTGCTTTCATGAATGGTTTGAAGTCCCAATTCTACCCAGACTGGTTTTATTTGATTGAGTTCATCTAATAATTCTAAAACATTATCAGGCAGACAATCGGGTCTTGTACCAATGGATAGCGCCACAATATCAGGATGGTTTATGGCTTCTGTAAAAATTTTTCTTAGATAATCAATATGCCCATATGTATTTGTAAAGGACTGAAAATAGGCAATGTATTTTCCGTCTTTTATTTTTTTTGAGACTTTTGTCTTTGCAGATTCAATCTGTTCTGTAATATTTAGATGATAATCACTGGCAAATTCACCAGAGCCACCATTACTGCAAAAAATACAGCCTGAAGAACTAAGTGTTCCATCTCTGTTAGGGCAGGAAAGCCCGGAAGAGAGGCTGAGTTTATAAATCTTGCATCCGTATTTTGTTTTTAAATAATTGTTTAATGAATTGTATCTCATAATATTAAAGTATAAGGGCTTGGCCGGAATGATAATAAATTACATGTATTTTTTCTCTAATAAAAGCCTTATATATGTAAATCAGTTTTATATGAAGAAAAATATAAGGGCTGCCACTTCACGATTTTCAAACATTAAAGCGACAGCCACAACATAGCGGAGACGAAGGGATTCGAACCCTTGTACCAGCATAAACTGATAAACTGATTTCGAGTCAGCCCCGTTACGGCCACTTCGGTACGTCTCCATATCCATAGATTTTATATCATATTTTGGTAATAGTTTCAAGGGTGAATCATTACAGTGAAGTAACAGTTCAGCCATAAGTTCGAATTCGCTTCGCTTCTTCTCACTTATTTGGCTCACCAAATGATAGCTGTAATTAATATCAGAAAGTCTGCAAGCAGCATTCTGATATTAATTACAGCTATCGCTTGGCTGAACTGTTGGTAAAAATGTTTTTATTGCATTTTTGAAAAAATGAAAAAAACACTTATTCCTAAATTTAGTACTAAAATATAAAAAAGGATAGGAATGTTACAAAGCATAAAATCACAAAAACGTTTCAAAAATGCACAAATTGTGCAATTTTAATAAAAAATAGCAAAAATACAAAGAAAAATTGTCTATATATTGTAAAAAACATTTTTATTTTCTAGACTAAAAGTACAGGAAAGGGAAGCGTTATTTTGTTACTTCACTCAAAAAAAGGAGGAAAGTAATATGAGACGATGGCATTACAAAAAAATGCTGAAAAAAACAGTTGTGATTGCATTGAGTGCTGCAATGGTAACAGGTACCATTAATTTACAGACCACAGATGTACAGGCAGTGGATAGAAGTAAGCCTTGGTTGTTGTCAACGAACAGACCGGCATATTCATCATCTGTCAACGGTGGAGATGTGGCAAGTTTTGCGACAGATGGCAGATTGGGAACCCAGTGGGGAGCAGCAGCAAATGTTGCAGACCAATGGCTGGATGTTGACCTTGGAGGAAAAGCTGATATTAGTAAGGTCGTTATTGACTGGCAGAATAATGCCAGCTATGGTGTTGCTTATCAGGTTTTAGTTTCAGATGATGAAGTAAATTGGACAAAAGTTTATGAAACAAAGAACGGAACAGGTGGAGATGAAAAACATGTAATGCGTAATGACGGAAGCGGTATTGATTATAGTTATTACGAAGATGTGTTAAGTACAGATGGTGCTGATGGATATAAATTAACAGCAGCAAAAGGACGTTATGTCAGAGTGTTAATTAATTACAGTAAGTCTCAGGCATACTCAGATGACAAGAAGTCAGGCTGGGGAGCATCTATCAGAGAGATTGAAGTTTATGGTATTGGTGATAATGATTGTGTACAGCCAGTATCAGATGCAGCGAATATTGCTCTTGGAAAAGATGTAAAGGTTACTTCATTTGCACAGCCTTGGTGGGCTGCAAAAGCATTAGATGGAGCAAATGCGGTAGATGGTGATTATGAATCTTACTGGCTTTCAGAAGGAAAAGACACTGTAGCTGATTCAAGTAATCAGGCTTTAACAGTTGATTTGAAAGACAGACATACAATTGGAAGAGTAAAAGTTCAGTGGCAGACAGAGTATGGCAAGATTTGGGACTTACAGGTATCTGCTGATGGAACAAATTGGAATACAGTATATAGAAATATAAAGGGAAATGGAGAAGATGAAGACATTAACCTTTATGCAGAAAATGTAAGATACGTTCGTGTTCAGGGTATTTTAATGGGACGTGGTTCCGGATATTCTGTTAGAGAAATTCAGATTTATGACTATCAGGAAGGTGATGAAAAGGTAGTTAATAAGATTCCTGAAATTCCAAAGAGCGAAGTCGTAAATGTTGGAAAAGGTAGTTATGTAATAGATGATGCAAACTTATTACAGCCTAGAGAACCAAAATATGTTACAAAGAACATTAAAGGTGCAATTCCATCTAATGACTGGTGGACATCCATTGTATATACAAAATACAGTGATACAATGCCAGGACTCCCAATGGTATATAAATATACATCAACAGGATTGAACTTATATTATGCTGATGGAATTTATACACGTACAGATAATGGTGGTATGGGTGCTGACTCTAAGAGTAATGATATTACAATTGGCGCATCAAATATTACAGGTGATACATCAGCGAAGTTAGATGGATATGGTGATTGGTCAGTAGATGTTTCATTTAGTGATGATGATACAGCAAAGATGCGTTCTACTATCGTAAAAGGTTCACCATATGTTTATACAACATTTACAGATAGAAATGCTGCTGAATTAAATGTAGGCAACTTAGTAAAATTCTTTGATAAGAATGGAAACGAAATTCTCACAAAAGATGGTGAGAGAGTAACATTAGATCATTTTGGTGTGGAAGCAGCAAATGAAAGTGAAGCACCAGGAGATGGAAACAAGAAACAGTATCATTACTATGGCGTATATCTGCCGGAGAATTCAACAGTAATTAAGGTGGGTAATAAATTAAAAGTTAACTTAGGAAGCAATCAGAACTATATGGTAGTTGGAGCTCTTTGTGTAGAACAGGCAATTCCTTTGTTATCAAAAGAATCTGTAACAAATGCAGAAACTGCAAAAGATGCAGATGCAGTAAAACAACTTGAGTTTATGTACAAACATGCTTATTCATATGTTACTTCAACAGAAGTAAATTATAACTACAATGAATCAAAAGCAACATGTACTACAGAATATAAATCAATTATTGACCAGAAGAGAACAGGAAATGGTATTGAAAATACAACATTAATGTGTATGATGCCTCATCAGTGGAAATATTCTGATGCAAGTTATGAGAAAGATGGAAATAAGGTTCTCTCTTATGCATCTGTTAGAGGTGATATGAGAATACATAATGGAAACAATTTCTCATACAGCCAGAAGTTTAACGGAGTAATTCCACAGTATACAACACCGGATGAGTCAGACAGTTATGATAAAGAATGGATGTATGCATACCTTGAGCAGTTCACAGACAGTGCTTTAAAATCATACTGGGTAGCTGATCCATATTGGCAGGGTAAAAAATCTCATCCAATTGCAATGGGTATTTTAATAGCTGACCAATTAGGAGAATATGAAACAAGAGACAGACTTGTAAGCGTTCTTAGAAAGATTATGGAAAACTGGTTAACATATGATGGAGCAGAAGATTATCCATATTATATGTATTATCATACAAGCTGGGGGGCTATCAGTGGTGATGGTGGTGACCATGGTATGGCAATCAACCTTTCCGATCATCATTTCTTATGGGCATACTTTGTATTCCCGGCAGCAGTACTTGCATCATATGATAAAGATTTTGTAAATGATTATGGCGATATGATTGAAGTACTTATCAGAGATTGTATGAATCCGGATAAGAATGATGCAATTCTTCCATACATGAGAAACTTTGATGTATTCGAAGGACATTCATGGGCAGGAGGATATGGAGATAATAACAGCGGTAATAATCAGGAATCCGCATCAGAAGCAACATTTGCCTGGGCAGGACTTTACTTATGGGGACTTGTAACAGGAAATGATACATACAGAGATGCTGGTATCTGGGGATATACTTCAGAAGTAAATGCAATTGAACAGTATTGGTTCAATATGGATGCAGGAACAGAGTTAGACAGTAATAACTGGGCACCTGGATATGGTAAAAAAGTATATGGTGATGAGAATTGCAACGTACTTCCTTATACAGGAATGGTTTGGGGCTTAGGTTACACAAACGGAACATACTTCTCAGGAAATCCATGTTGTATTATGGGTATTCATTTACTTCCTGTAACACCTGCTATTACATATATGGGTTACAGAAAGAATACAGTTGACAGAATTTGGAGTGAATATGAACAGATTCAGGTTGCATATCAGAAGAAGATTGCAAGTGAAGGTGCAGTTGATCCGGAAGGATGGTATCATATCTTATGGCCATTCATGGCACTTAGTGATGCAGAAGGTGCAGCTAAGAGATTTGGTGATGAATATGCATCACACTTAAATGAAGAAGGAAATTACGTAGATGGTGTTCTTTCTACAGATGAGATGTTCAATTCATACTGGTATATACAGAATATGTGTGCAAAAGGTTACATCGATACAACAATCTGGAGTAGCGATTACACATCATACCAGGTATTTAAGAAAAATGGAAAATATACAGCAGAAGTATGGAATCCGTTTGATAAAGAAATAACAGTTCATTTTGCAAATGAAAATGGAGCGCTTGGTAGCGTTAAGGTACCGGCACATGCAACAGTGGACTGTGATCCTACAAAGAATGAGGATAAGACAGTAGATGCAAATGGAAACACGGTTAAGTATGAACCAGTAAAGGATTATGATCCTGTAAATAAAGTTTCAGGCGTTGTTGAGGCAGAAGATTATTATACAAACTTTAGTTGTGAGCCTGCAACAGATGCCAACGAAGGTGGTTATGTAGGATGGATTGATGATGGTGATTCATTAGTTTATACAATTGATGTAAAAGAAGAAGCAGATTACGTGGTAGATTACCGCGTACAGTGTGTAAATACAGAAAAGAACAGTGCAATTAAGTTAAAAACAGACAATGACAATGATTATATTCTCACAACATACTTAGATAATTCTACAACTGAGTGGAAGAATGTTAAAGCTGATAAGACAATTCATTTGAAAGCTGGAAAATATCAGATGAAGTTAATGTTAGTAGATGGTGGATTTAACTTAAATTATGTTAAGATTTATAAGAAGGGTACAAAAGCACCAGTTGCTGCATCTGATGATGTAACAAAAGCTGATTTATCAGAATATCCTGAAATTGCATTAAATGATGCAAAAGTGATTGATGTAACATCAGAGGCAAATGATGCAGGAAAAGCTGCAAATATGATTGATGGCGACTATAGTACAAGATGGGAATCAGTAGCAGAAGATCCACAGGCATTTACAGTTGAATTAGCAAAAGAGCAGAAAATCGGTGGAATGAAGATTTACTGGGAAGGTGCAGCTGCAAGAAAATATGTAGTTGAAACTTCTACAGATAAAGTAAACTGGAGTACTGCATTTACACAGAACAGAGGTAAAGGCGGTCAGGGTAACGGAGATGAAAACAGAAGCAGCGGGCTTGAAGCAGTTTCATTTGATAAGGTTATGACTGCTAAATATGTAAGAATTACATGTTTAGAAAGACTTACAGGATATGGTAATTCAATTTATGAATTAAAATTATATGGTAAGGGACCGGATCAGAAAGACAAATTGGATGCACCAACAGCAAAGGCAGTTCTTGGAAAAGATGAAATCACAGTAAGCTGGAATGCTGTTGCTAATGCAGACAGTTATGTAGTTTACAGAACATCACCAATGAATACAAATGAGGCAATTGCCACTGTAAAGGGAACAAGTTATACAGATAGTGATTTAAAAGAAAATGGTAATTATACATATTGGGTAGTTGCAGTTCCAAGAGATGGAAGTGATGATTACACAAGCAGTGAATACAGTGTTGCAACAGAAGAGATTACTTATACAAAGACTGAGCAGGGCGGAGAAGATCCAGAGAACCCAGGCGAAATCGTTGTAGACAGTAAGGATTTAGCAGCTGGAAAGACAGCAACAGCATCCAGCAGTGAAGGCGATAACGTTGATGCAAAATATGC
>CANPET010000070.1 GCA_947573465.1 uncultured Eubacterium sp. | reverse complement strand
CCTAGTAGATAAAACTTCTGTCTTTTCTCCTTCTTCCTTTGTTATACCAATTCTGTTATAAAATTTTTTTCCTACAATAACTCCGCAACCATTTTCAGTATAATAACGAACAATACTCTCACTAATATTTTTCTCTTCCGTCTCCCGCTTTTCAGAACGATAATACACGCCCTTTGTAAGATGCTTAATGACCTCTTTTTGAGCTAATCTTTCTAATGTTTTATAATATGTCAATTCTGGAATATCTTTTAATTGTTCATTGTACAGTTCTCTTGCAATAATCAATTTATTAGATGGTAATGTCATAATTATATCTTCTATTTTTTTCGAATATCCCTTCATACCGTTTATTCCTTTCTTATTTTGAGTGTAACGTTCTGTATATATTTTGTCAAGTAAAAAATATTTTTACTTCTGTTTGTGGTCCCAAAAAAAGCAACTATAATTAAAATAATTACTGTTGCTTATACATTATTTCGCTTTCCTACAAATCAAATATATTCATCTGTGCATCTCTATATAGCTGCTGTTTTGCTTCTTTTATAATGTCAGTCTCTTGTACCTCTCCTATCAGCAATGGAGATTTAGGATTGTGTTGCTTCATATTTTGCTCTACAACCTTTTTATCATAGTTGGCATAACAATATAGACAACCATGACCACAAGTATTATACATTCCAATATCATTTCCAAGCATACAATTGCACTCCACTCTTGCAGGACTTCTTCTAGGAACTTTCATTCGATACCCAATAGCATTTTCCAGCACCTGCTGCGTCATGCATCCTGAAACATCTGCGCCTAACTTTTCTAATTCTGGATTTTCGCAGCAAGTCCGTATCTTAATATGATATTTATTTCCTATATTAACAAACTCTTTTATCAAGAATTCCTGCTCTGACTTTTTCACTTCTTTTACCTGTGGAAAATTTCGTTTTGTCTTTTCATACAAATCTATGAAACTTACTACACACTGATTCGTATATCCTGACAATGCTTTTGCCATATCCTCAAACCGCCTAATATGAAAATGCCCTGTGTATTTTCCCGAAATAAATATCGGATCATACCGCCATCCACAGCAATCCACTCCTACTATTCCCGATAATTTTTGAAAGGCCTCTATCACTTGCTCTGCTACTGGAACATCGGGTTCAATTTCTTTGCCATAAGGTGTGATAGTCACGAACCAAAACTGATGAAAATTCTTTATTTCATTTAACCTATCCAACATAGGCTCAGGATTTTTTGTGCAAAAAACAATTGCATCTACTACATTAGATGATAACCTATATTTTGTAATTTGTTCTGGATAATATGGATTTCTAGTAAGCACATATCCTTCCTTTATTCTATTGTAAAACCACTCACTGTAATAAGCTGGAATGTCTGTTCTGCTACCTGTATTGATAATCATAACTACTGCGTATCCCTTAATTTACTTCTTTTGCAAAATATAAAGTGTATATTTCATTCCGATTTTCATACCATGCTTTTCTGCCTGCTCTCCTAGTTCGTTATCCTCTGGTCTTAAATATCTGCAATAACTGCAATCACTATTTATCACTTCAAAACCACACTCTCCAAAACGTTTTGACCAATCTGAATGTTCTTCCATCCCTTTCCATACTGGTTGTCCCCATAATTGAAACACTTTTTCTATTGTATCGAAATCCTGCCAGTCCCCTTCAACTGTTACAAAATATCCACCGGATTTTAATACTCTGTTTATCTCGTTAATAACATTCCTTTCATCATCCTTCCCAAACTTTGCTGACGAGCCCACTCCTAATAAACTCGTCACGATATCTAATGAATTACTTTTTATCGGAATATTCCGTGTACTAAATTGAGCTAAATCAATATGATATTTAGAAAGATTTTTATCAATATATTTTCTCCACTCCTCAATCACCAATGATGATGCATCGGTAGCTAAACATTTTCTATCTGGATAATTATGCAATACAAGTGGAATTAATCCCATACCTGGACCACAGGCAATATCCATAAAGAACTCCTTATGACATCCAAAAAAGTCTTTAATCGGCTCTTTAAATGAATTTATTAATTCTCCGTTTAGCTTCCAATTATTATTAAAGCTTCTTTCTCTCCATTCTTTTACATCTTCTTCATCGAAAAAATCTGCTTCTTCATCAACATCAAAATAGTAGTCCCCGTCCTTCACATAAACTGGTTCATTCCTAAACATATTTGTCCAGTATTCTTTCATACGCAACTCCTCTCTTTATCTCATTTATCACACAACTTATATTATATTCGTTCGTTCCACTCCGTTTCCTTAAATGCTACCAATACAAAATCATCCCCTACTAATATCGGTCTTTTCACTAACATTCCATCTGTTGCCAATAGCTGATACTGCTCTTCTTCGCTCATCTCAGCAAGTTTATCCTTGAGTCCTAATTCCTTATATTTTAATCCACTAGTATTAAAAAATCTCTTTAATGGCAAGCCACTCATCTCATGCCACTTCTTTAATTCTTCTGCACTAGGATTGTTCTCTTTAATATCTCTGCTTTCAAAGGATACATTATTATCCTGTAAATATTTTACTGCCTTCTTGCATGTACTGCACTTTGGATATTGTACAATTGTAATCATTTCATTTCCTCCCTTACTATAAATCTTATTTTTTTAGGTATTTAACACTATTTTATAAAACTGTTTTAACAAATTCTATAGTAACATAATCTTTAATTTTTTTATAGAACCTTTTGTCATTCATATTGACAAATAGGTAACTTGTTGCTATATTTTCATTAGTAACAAGTTACCTATATGGAGGTCTACATGAAATTAGATGATTTAATTACAAAATTTTCAAGTACCACAGAAAACCAAGGAAAAGCTATTTTTAGCACATTATTTATTGCTGGCAATAAGCTGCAAACACTTTTTGATAACCACATTCCAGAGATATCCCTGAAGCAATTTATGTTACTATCAATTGTACGACAAGCAAAAAAGCAATTAACGTTTACTCAATTAGGGAATTTATTAGGCTGCTCAAGACAAAATGTTAAGAAGTTGGCTGAAGTTCTGATGAAAAAAGGATTTATTACAATTCAGCAAAGTCCACATGATACAAGAGCCATGTGCATCTGTCCCACAGAAAAAGTAAATGACTATTTTCAGAATGACTTTTCAGAATACCAAGAGGAATTGAAATATCTTTTTGAAGTTTATACAGACAAAGAGATTGAGACACTTTTTATTCTCTTATCAAAACTATATGAAGGAATAGAAAATTTGGAAAAGAGGGTTACCAAAGAAAAAAATTAAAAAGTGCTGTTAAAAACGTAATAAAAATAAAAAAGGAGATTGAAGCAGATGAAAACAATAGTAATTTATAATTCACAAACGGGTTTTACAAAGCGTTATGCCAGATGGATAGCAGAATCTACAGGGGCTGACTGCCTTGAACTGTCAGTTGCGAAAAAAAAAGATTTGACTACATATGAAGCAATTATTTTCGGTGGTTGGGCATGCGCAGGCAATATATCTAAAATTAGTTGGTTTAAAAATAATATAGATAAATGGACAGATAAGAAGTTAATTGTATTTTGTGTTGGAGGAAGTCCAATAGACAATCCTGAAATCATACCATCTCTTGAACGGATTTTTAACGAAACAGCGTCAAAAAAAGTAAATGTATTTTATTGTCCGGGTGGATTTAACTATCAAAAAATGTCTGTTTCATCCAAACTTATGATGAAGATGTTTTTGAAAACACTCAAAGCCAAAAAAAATAAAACAGAGGAGGAACGGGAAATGATAAAAATGATTTCCTCATCCTATGATATTTCGGACAAAAAATATATTGAACCAATTTTGCAATGTTTGAAAAACTAACTTAAAAAAATACATATTAAAGGAGCTGTCACACTTTTAGTATGATATGCTCCTTACATGTATTTATGGTATCTTTTTCATAACATTACTTTACATATATAATTTATCATTCTTTTATTTATATATGTAATATTTTTTTGTTTTCACATATTTTTACATATACATATCCTGCTTTAGTAGAAATAAACATGTAATTTATTATCATTCACTGAATATTTTTAATAAATTTACATATATATGCGCCCATTTAGCAGAAATAAATATGTAATCCCCTTCTATCGTCGAATAGAAAACACGAAGTTCCCTCCCACTATCGACTGGATAGAAAACATGGAGTCGCCTCCCGCTATTGACATATAACGGAACTGTCTACTTGACAGCGAGTATATCAAAATTTCAATCGTTAAAACGGTAGTTCCAATTTTCTAAACACTAATTTTTGCGGGCACCATTATCTTTCCACTACCTTAAATGCTTCTTCTAAATCTTCGATAATATCATCAATATTTTCTGTACCAATGGAAAGTCTAATTGTGTTTGGCTTGATATCCTGCTCTAATAATTCCTCTTCTGTGCACTGGCTATGCGTAGTTGTTGCTGGATGAATTACCAAAGACTTTGAATCTGCTACGTTTGCTAACAATGAGAACAACTGCAAGTTATCAATAAACTTATGTGCTTCTTCCTGCCCACCTTTAATATTGAATGTAAAGATACTTGCTCCACCATTTGGGAAGTATTTTTCATACAATGCATGGTCTGGATGTTCTGGTAATAACGGATGATTTACCTTTTCTACCAATGGATGATTTGATAAATATTCTACCACCTTCTTTGTGTTTTCATTATGTCTGTCAATGCGAAGCGATAACGTCTCTGTTCCCTGTAATAATAAGAATGCATTAAATGGTGAAATCGCTGCACCTGTATCTCTTAAAAGAATTGCACGAATATACGTGGCAAATGCTGCCGGTCCTGCTGCCTCTGTGAACTTCACACCATGGTAACTTGGATTTGGTTCTGAGATTCCGGGATACTTCCCGGATGCTGCCCAGTCAAATGTACCACCATCAACAATCACACCACCAAGAGATGTTCCATGTCCTCCAATAAATTTTGTAGCAGAATGTACAACAATATCAGCACCATGCTCAATTGGTCTGATTAAATACGGTGTACCGAAGGTATTGTCTACTACTACCGGAAGTCCATGTTTATGTGCGATTTCTGCAATCGCATCAAGGTCTGGAATGTCACTGTTTGGATTTCCAAGTGTCTCTAAATAAATTGCTTTTGTATTTTCCTGAATTGCTCCTTCTACTTCCTCTAAGTTATGGGCATCTACAAATGTAGTAGTAATTCCATAATTTTTGAGTGTATGTGCCAGTAGATTTGATGTGCCACCATAAATTGTCTTCTGTGCCACAATATGCTCTCCTGCACTTGCCAAAGCTTCAATCGTATAAGTAATCGCTGCCGCACCCGATGCAACTGCAAGACCTGCCACACCACCTTCTAATTTTGCAATTCTATCTTCAAAAACACCCTGTGTAGAGTTTGTAAGTCTGCCGTAAATATTTCCTGCATCTGCCAGACCAAACCTTGCTGCTGCGTGTGCAGAGTCTCTAAATACATATGATGTTGTCTGATAAATCGGAACCGCTCTGGCATCTGTTGCCGGGTCCGGATTTTCCTGTCCTACGTGTAACTGTAATGTTTCAAATTTATAATTTCTTTCGCTCATTTTTTTGTTCTCCTTATTATCTTAATTTTTCTATTCAATCCATGCACTTACGAGCCATGCACCTTTCTCTCGCAAACCCGTGCAGTTCGATTCCGCTCCGCTCCATCCCACTGTCGGGCTGCGCCCTATATAGTCAAACAACCATTTCCGCTTACAAAAGTAAACTTTTGACGCTGAATGTTTGTTTGACTATGCACGGCTTTGCTTACGCAAAGAGTGCTGTGCTATAATATCTGTCTCCTGAATCCGGAAGTAATACAACAATATTTTTCCCTTTATTTTCTGGTCTCTTTGCTAATTCTTTTGCTGCAAAAAATGCCGCACCTGATGAAATGCCAACCAAAACACCTTCTGTTTTTGCTATTGCCTTTCCTGTCTCAAAAGCATCCTCATTCGCTACCGGGATAATTTCATCATAAATTTCTGTATTTAATACATCTGGAACAAATCCTGCACCAATTCCCTGAATCTTGTGAGCACCGGCTCTTCCTTCTGAAAGTACCGGACTATCCTTTGGTTCCACTGCAACAATTTTCACACTTGGATTTTGGGATTTCAAGTATTCTCCCACACCTGTAACCGTTCCACCTGTTCCTACACCTGCTACAAAGATATCTACCTGTCCGTCTGTATCTTCCCAGATTTCCGGACCGGTTGTTAATTTATGTACCTTTGGATTTGACGGATTCACAAACTGTCCAAGAACAACAGCACCTTGTGTATTCTCTTTGATTTCTTCTGCCTTAGCGATAGCGCCTTTCATTCCTTTCGCACCTTCTGTCAGAACGATCTCAGCTCCATATGCTTTAATTATATTTCTTCGCTCAATGCTCATTGTCTCTGGAATGGTAATTACTACTTTATAACCCTTTGCCGCTGCAACTGCTGCAATACCAATTCCTGTATTTCCTGATGTTGGTTCAATCAAAGTTGCTCCCGGCTGAATCTCGCCCTTCTCCTCTAAATCCTCAATCATCTGAAGGGCTACCCTGTCTTTAACACTTCCTGCCGGATTAAAATATTCTAATTTTGCTAAAATCTTTGCTTCTATTGCACCAACGCTTTCCTGATATTTACTCACCTCTAACAACGGTGTCTTTCCAACTAATTCTGATGCACTTTTAATAATATTTGCCATTTTTATATACCTCCAATAATTTCATAAGACTTCTTTTAACACATTCGCATTTTCATGCTTCCCATACTTTGTATTCTGCAACAATATGTTTTTCTCATGTTGTAATTATAAGCTGTTTTCGTCTTATTCATTATAGTACTCCTTTCTCATTTAATTCCTATATGTTTAATAGGTTTTATTTACAATAGAGATATTACCATCTATTTCCTATTGTGTCAATAGGATTTTGAGAATAGCTGTAAATAATTGTAACAATTCAACTATGATTCTACTATATTAGCGCAATTTATGCTACCTCTCTAAACACAAAGAGCCTAGTTTTTATAACTACGCTCTTTGGATAAGTCTATTTTATTTTTAATTATAGGTTTGCAATAGCCCTGTCTCTATAATGCAGCCTCCACCAAGAACTACATCTCCATCATATAAAACAACAGATTGTCCTTTAGTAATCGCCCTGATCGGTTCATCAAATATAATCTTTACATCACCATTCTCCAATACTATTGCTGTTCCCTCTGTTAATGGTTGATGATACCTTGTTCTGCCACTAATTCTAACCGTCTCCTTTGGAGTTTCTCCCGAAATCCAGTTAAAATCCGTTGCAATTAATTCTGTTGAAAATAAATCCTTATTTCTGCCTACCACCACTTCGTTTGTTTCTGGTCTGATTTCTAAAACATAATGTTTTCCATCGCGATTTACATTAATTCCTTTTCTCTGACCTACTGTATATCGATAATATCCGTTATGCTGACCAATCACTTTTCCATTAATATCTAAGAAATTACCTTTACCAATCTTCTCATTGGTGTAATTTTCAATAAATCTCATGTGATTACCATCGGGAATAAAACAAATATCCTGACTATCATGCTTACCAGCATTAATTAATTCATATTTTTCAGCAATCCTTCGAATCTCTTCCTTTGTATAATCCCCAAGAGGAAGCATCGTATGTGCAAGCTGCTCCTGAGTCATATGATAGAGTACATAACTTTGGTCCTTAGAATCATCAATACCCTTTAATAACTGATA
>CANPET010000069.1 GCA_947573465.1 uncultured Eubacterium sp. | reverse complement strand
TTGATTAAATGGATTTACTCCAAGAATATAACCGCTGATTCCACAAGCAAACTCATACATATAGAATAATTCACCGAGATAGAACTCATTCTGTTCTGGAACATTTACCATAAGGTTTGGCACATTACCATCTGTATGGGCTAAAACGGTACCATTCATAGCGCTCTTGTTTACAAAATCCATATCTTTACCTGCTAAATAATTTAATCCATCTAAATCGTCCGGATCTTCCTCAATATAAATCTTAGCATCTGTATTCTCAATATTAACTACTGTCTCAAACATAATTCTTGAACCGTCCTGAATGAACTGTCCCATAGAATGAAGATCTGTTGTCAAATCTACTGCTGCCGGGAAAATACCTCTCTGGTCTTTTCCTTCACTTTCTCCATAAAGCTGTTTCCACCACTCTCCAAAGTAATGAAGGCTTGGCTCATAGTTTGCTGTGATTTCTACTAACTTTCCTTTTCTATGAAGAATATTTCTAATAGATGCATACAACATCGCGTCATTTTCTTCAAAAGCATTATTTAACGCTTTATCTCTTCCACTTGCTGCACCTTCCATCAATTTATCAATGTCAGCTCCACTAACTGCAATAGGAAGAAGTCCTACTGCTGTAAGAACTGAGAAACGTCCACCTACATCATCTGGAACAACAAAACTTTCATAACCTTCTGCTGTTGCAAGACCTTTCAATGCTCCTTTTTCCTTATCTGTCGTAGCATAGATTCTCTTCGCTGCTTCTTCTTTTCCATATTTCTTTTCAAGCATTTCTTTAAATACTCTAAAAGCAATTGCCGGCTCTGTAGTTGTTCCTGACTTTGAAATAATATTTACTGAAAAATCTCTGTCTCCAATTACATCTATTAAGCCTTTTAAATATGCCGGACTGATACTGTTTCCTGCATAATAAATTTCTGGAGTCTTTCTAACTTCTTTTGATACGTTATTATAAAATCCATGTCTTAAAAATTCAATTGCAGCTCTTGCTCCAAGATATGAACCACCAATACCAATAACAACAAGTACTTCTGAATCTTCCTGAATCTTCTTTGCTGCTTTTTTTATTCTGTCAAATTCTTCTTTATCATAATCAACCGGTAAATCAATCCATCCAAGGAAGTCATTACCTGCCCCTGTCTTTTCTAATAAAACTTTTTTTGCATCTTCTGCTATTTTCTTCATATTTGTTACTTCTTCTTCAGATATAAATGAAGAAACTTTTGAGTAATCAAATGTTACTTTTGACATATTCTTTTCCTCCGTTTAAACAAAATCACCTTTTATTATAGGCTTTTGTAACAATTTTATCAAGACCTTATCTCAGGAAATTAAAATTATTATAACCTTATTGTAACCATTCCCCAATAACCTGATTCAGCACTTCCTCTTCCTGCTCCTGCTCACTTCTCTGCTGATTCGCCTCTGTCTGTGCCTGTTCAGTGATATTGTCACTATATGTTACCTGCTCTCTTTTCTCTGGTTCTGGCACTAGTTCTATAATACTTTCTCTCTCCCTTGTACTCCTTTTGTGCACTCCATTAACCAAAACATCCACCAAAACATACGACAATTCTGTCCTCTTTTCCTCCGACTGCATCATCCGGTTAATTAGTTCCAGCGAAACACTCAAGAAACATCCAAGTACCAGATAATTTATCCAATCTCCCTTTGTTGGTGATACCTTATATAACTGAAAAGATAATATCGCAGCAACCCCCATAATAAATATCGAGCACCAATTAATTATATTATTAATCTTGTTTACGGAAATATGCATTACTTTACACTTATTTAAATTTCGTTTTACAAACAACATTGGATTTTCCACTTTTCCATTTACCTGCTTCATGCTGTCATATTTTGTTTTTATTTGCCGTATCGTGGCATTTCGTGTTGTGTTAATATTCTCTGCTTTTCGTATTAATCTTCCATAATTTCTCACAACCGCCCATTTTGTGACAACGCCTAACAAAAAAAGACCTCCCACAATAAGCAGGAAGTTCTTCTCATTAATAATTGCCGGTATCGTTGTATTCCACCAATTTTTTAACTCACTTATGTAATAATTTAACATTTTCATTCCCCCACTTTCTTTTCCGTTCTGTTAATCGGAAATATGTTCTATTATGATAACAAAATAAGCACATCTTGTCTCATTATCCAAATAGTAACATATTTTCAAGAGGGATTCATCAAAAATCGTTCGTCAAATTTTTACATTTTAATAATTTTCTATCATTTTATTCATCAATTTGATTGAATTCTCCGCTGCCTTTTTTTCAAAAGTAGGAAAATCCATTTCTGCTCCACCATCAGCTTTATCTGAGATAGCACGAATAATCAAAAATGGTATATTGTTAAGGCTTGCCGCATGAGCTATCGCTGCACCTTCCATTTCTGCACAGTCACCATAAAACGTTTCTCTAAGATGTGTTTTTGCATCAGAAGTCCCTATAAACTGATCCCCTGATACTACCTTTCCTTCAAAAATATTTACATTCAGCTCTATTTCCTCCGCACTCTCTTTTGCCAATTTCATTAATTTCTCATCAGCTAAAAACACAGATGTCTCCATATCAGGAATAATGCCTTTATCGTAACCAAGTGCTGTAACATCCATATCATGCTGCTGTGCCTCTTTCGAAATCACAATATCACAAATATCAATATCATTATTCAGTGAACCGGCTACGCCAGTATTAATAACGGCATCCACCTGAAATATATCTGCAAGAATCTGTGTGCAGATACCGGCATTTACTTTTCCGATTCCACTTTTTACAACTACTACATCCTTATCAGAAATCTTTCCCTGATAGAATTGCATTCCCGCTTTTTCTATCACTTTTGCATCCTGCATGTCCTGCTTCAGTGCTGCCACTTCTACTTCCATTGCACCTATAATTCCTAACATTGGTTTCCTCCTAAAAATCTAATTCTGTTCTAAATCAAATTTCCCGCTGCAAGCAGTGGGAAATTTGATTATCGTGACATTCACCAAATATATATGCCAGCATATCCACCTGGCTCATTGCTCGCGCAAGTATAACTCTAACGCTTTTGCCAGCTGGTCCGGACAGGATGTTCCTCTTCCATTGCAGTTAATCCCTTTTAACTTCTGAATCACATCATGAATGTCCATTCCTTCCACTAAAGCCGCAACACCCTGTGTATTTCCATGACATCCCATAACAAACTGGACACCGGTTACTTTATTATCAACAACATCAAATTTAATCTGTCTGGAACAAGTTCCCTTTGTATTATATTCCATAACAATCTCCTCTATTTTAATCTTCTAATTTTTTCTCATAAATTGCAGATACCTTATCAATATCTCCTTGCGCAATTAACTGTCCATGCTCCAACAAAATAGCTTTATTACACAAACGCTGTACTTGCGCCAAACTATGTGACACAAACAAAACAGTTACTCCGTGATCAAACATTCCCTGCATTTTCTTTTCACATTTCTTACGGAACTTCGCATCACCTACAGATAAAACTTCATCTAAAATCAAAATTTCCGGCTCTACCACTGTAGCAATAGAAAAGCCAAGTCTAGCTTTCATACCAGAGGAATAGTTTTTAATCGGTACATCAATAAATTCTCCAAGTTCAGAAAATTCTAAGATTTCGTCATATTTTTCCTCTAAAAAACTTCTGGAAAAACCTAATACAGAACCATAAAGAAAAATATTTTCCCTTCCGGTATAATTCGGATCAAATCCCGCTCCAAGTTCTATCATCGGTGCGATATGACCATATCTGGTGACCTTTCCTGATGTAGGTTTATACACGCCTGCGATAACTTTCAGCAATGTACTTTTCCCAGCACCGTTTAGTCCAAGAATACCTAATCTGTCACCTTTTTTTAATTCAAAACTTACATTTTTTAAAGCCCAGAACTCATTAAAACGAATCTTTTCACCTTTTATCTTCTTTATTAATAACTCTTTAAAATTATCTACTTTTTCTTTGCTGAGATTAAAGCGAATGCTGACATCTTCAACCTTTAGTGCAATTTTTCCCATATTGCCTCCTATATGTGTAAGATAAACTTATCCTGATTTTTCTTGAACATCACAACTCCAATAACTAACGCTATTACACTGAATCCTAGTGAATACAACATCATCTGAAGATTTGACAATCCATAGCTGGTACTTGTGAAGATAGAACCACCTTCCATAACAACGCATCTGACATTACTAACAATACAATACAGTGGGTTAAACTTAATAACATGTTTTGCCGCGCCCATTCTGTCAACATAATAGAATATTGCCGAACAATACATGATAAGCATTACAATTACTTCCCATAAATATTCTAAATCCCTAAAAAATACACATACTGTAGATAATATAAGTCCTACTGCCACGCACAGAACAAACAATGTAACTAATGGTATTATAATCTCTATAATATGCCATGTAATTGGAACTTTATATACGATTGCCAAAGCTGCTAATATAATTAATGATAATAAAAATAGTACAAAATTATATATTATTGTCGATAATGGATATAGGTACTTCGGTACATATACCTTCTTTATCATTGCCTGATTTGCTCTAATAGAGCGCATTGCGACTTTACTTGTTGTCGAAAAACAACTATAAATCAGCCTACCACAAAGAATATATACCGGGAAAAATGGATTTTTATTTCCCAATAACTCTCCAAACACAAATGCCAACACCATTGTCGTTAACAGCGGCTCCAACAATGTCCATACTAACCCTAAATATGAACGTCTGTATTTTAATTTAATACCTTTTACAACTAATTCTTTTAAAAGGTATCGGTATCTCATAAATCCTTCAATATATTTCTTCATATTACCTCCGTCTTTTTTAGTAATACTCTCAATAATTATATATTATTCTACTATAATGTCAAATTTTTACCATTATGTTTTTAAATATAAACCCATACAGTAGGATTGCCAAAATTGTCGATTATGTTACCGTCCTGCTCCAAAATACTTCATATTTATTATTACTTTATTCTGAAAGTTTTATAAAACAAACCATAATCTATTTTATATCTGCCTTTAGAAAGATTCTTATCAAAAAACTTCTCCCATTTAAGTTTTTCTGTCCTACTGCTCTTTCCCCACAATGTTTTTGTTTTAACAAACATAATAGGTTCTTTGAACTGAACTTTTTTCCACTTATTTTTTACACGTTTTTTTAATACAAACGCTCCCCCATAGCAAAATTTTCTTTTTGATGTATTAATAACTTTAAGTTTAAGTCCCTTTTTCGTTGCTGATTGCACCTTTACTTTTACATATTTTCCTTTATTTGCCAATTCTTCTTTATATGTACTGCCATAAACATTTTGATTACCATCCTGTACAAATAACATTTCACTAAATATACAACAAACTAATAGTATAATTACCACCTTTTTCATTCACTTTATTGATAACGTACATAATAACATTACGTTATACTCTCCTTTCTTCGATTTTAACTCACTTACATTACCAAAACCAATATTTATAGACTTCATATTAAATAAAAAGCATTAATCATGTATCTACTTCGTAATAATATAATATATTATTGTCCACATCATATACAGCTACTATTACATTAACTGAGTACATTTCTGACCATTCAATATCTTCCTCGTTAGAATCTGTATCATTTATTATAAAATAATATCCATTCTCTATTTTTTTCATCAAAGGTTTGCCATTATCATCCGCGATATATGGACTCCATTCCTCATTTCCGTATAAAAGTATTTCAGTCAATTCAGAGGGTTCTTGCAACCACTTCCCAGTGTTTTTTAATTCTTGCTCAAATTTTTTATTATTGATTTCTATTTGAACAAACATCATGCCATCTCCATGAAATCCTCCATGTGTATCCGTTTTTTCTATAATTTTACTTCCAGAAATATCTATGCCTATTTTTTCGCTTATATAAGCAACATCATCTGGAGTATTTTTAGCACACCCCGATAATATTGTAATAATTATAAATACTAAGTATATTATTTTTTTCTCCATTTTGCTCTCCTTAATCTGCTAGTAAATGATAAACTTAATTTTTGCATCCACATCTTCACGGTTGTTTTATATTTATGGAGTGTTCCAATTTGTTGAGATACATATGCATAGTTATTTGCCACCATTATAAATGATTTTGGTTCTTCATATTTAAAATTATATGTGTCTACCAATTATTCAGATAATAAATTACCCTCTTCCTACTAGATGTCTATACTCTTCCATCCCACGCCCTGTCATTCGACAAATAAACATACTAATTATAAATACTCTCTTCAAACCATGAATAAACAATGTCAAAAGCCTTAAAATCACGTAATTGCTTAGCTACACATTCACTATCTATATCAAACATTTTTTCTTTTATCAGTCTAATTCTGTACTTTCCTTCTGATAAGTTACTTCCATAGTAATCTTTCCATTTTATTCTGATAATCTTTGTACCATTTGCTGCTAAGGTCTCCGTTTTTCGAAATGCAATACCGTCTATATGGCTCTTATATTGCCATTTTTTCCGTTTCAACTTTTCCAAAGTAAACCCTCCCCAATAAGGACAATACTCTTTCCCAGTATTTACTAATATAATTTCAATATACTCTTCATTAACTTTCTTAATTTCTACATTAACTTTTTGTAATCTTGTTATGGCACTCTCTTCAGCTTCAATATTGGGACACTCATTTATAAACATCATCATTGTAACTGTAAACACTATCAACAATCTAATATATTTGTTCAATTATTTTCCCTCCTCACATTCTTATATCAGTGTAATTGTAAAATGACTTAATCTAAATAAATAACATTGTGCAACTAAGTCATTTTTGCAATTACTTAATTATTTATCTATACATTATTTCTTAACATTTGGAATATTTTTAAATGCTTAGTTAAAATTTGCATAATTGTTTTATTGTTGCCGAATATTTATTTTTGTATACTACATTATTTTGAGTAGTATATTTTATCCATCCACAATTTTTATTTCTAAACCCATATCCATTTTTGTTAATTCTCCATCTTTTCCATTCATCATCTGCTTCTGAATCAAACTTAGATTTAGCCTTTGCTGGCTCCACACCATCTGACGCAACAGTTCCATCTGACGCAATTACTGGTCCTTTAATTTTTTTCCTAAAACGATAAGCAATATTGCTGAACTGGCGATCCTGATGCCCAGCATTACATCCTAACAAAATTAATCTTTTTACATTCTTTTTCTTTAAAGATCCTATGCTTAAATAATCTACCATATTATCTAACCACAAAGGAGTTGCATGGGAATTAACAATAACGCATTCTATTTTACCTTTCATTCTATTCCATACTTTTTTAAATTTACCATTTGTATTAACTACACTCAATGATGATGTCGTCTTTTTATAATAGTTTTCCATTATGTCATTTATTCCTCTTGACTCTTCCTCAAATTCACTATTCGTTATTACATAGCACCTATGCCCACTCGGATCCACATAATTAACCGGATTCCCACCACAATACGCATACAGGTTCCATGTACCATAATCATCCTGCTCGCCCCTGTAACTATCCTGCGTAATAAACGTCGCACTCTTTGGATTATAATATCTCGCATTCAGATAATACAGTTCCGTCAGTTCGTCATACACTCCTGACGTATAACACACCTCATTATAGAAGTCCTCATCACCATATTTTGTAGTGGTTCCGTAATCATCATATTTATAACTTACAACACCACTTCCTGACTCATTAATCACATTGGTCACACTCGTCCGGATATCCTTGTTATAAAAGT
>CANPET010000068.1 GCA_947573465.1 uncultured Eubacterium sp. | reverse complement strand
ATCAGAATTCATTGTCTGTACCATTTCAGCAGTAACCATGTTTGGAGCGGAAACACCGACAAAAATATCAGCACCAACTAAAGCATCAGCCAGTTTACCATTCATTCCGGAAAGGTTTGTAACTTCAGCCATTTCCTTCTGGGCCCAATTTAAATCTTCAATATCTTTTGAGAGAATACCATATAATCCGCAGATTGTGACATCTTTGAAACCATAATTCAAAAGCAGTTTACAGATAGCAATGCCGGCAGAACCGTCGCCGTTAATAACGACTTTACAGTCTTCTTTTTTCTTGCCTACTACCTTTAAGGCGTTGATAATACCTGCTAAAACAACAATAGCAGTACCGTGCTGGTCGTCATGGAAAACAGGAATATCCAGTCTCTCTTTTAGTTTGCTTTCGATTTCAAAACATCTTGGAGCTGAAATATCTTCCAGATTGATACCACCAAAGCCGGGAGCGATACGGATAACAGTGTCTATAATTTCATCAGGGTCCTGAGTATCTAAACAGATAGGAACTGCATTGACACCACCAAATTCTTTGAATAGTACGGCTTTTCCCTCCATAACAGGCATTGCAGCTTCCGGACCGATATTGCCGAGACCAAGAACTGCACTTCCATCAGAGACTACAGCAACAGTATTTGCTTTCCATGTATATTTGTATACATCATCACGATTGGCAGCAATCTTTCTGCAAGGTTCTGCAACACCGGGAGTGTAAGCGAGAGATAAATCCTCACGTGAGTTTACGTGGCATTTTGCCTCAGTGCTTAATTTGCCATTTAAATCTTTATGTAATTTTAGTGCTTTTTCGTCAGTTGTCATTTTAAACCTCCATGTTAGTATAGTATAAGTTTAGCCAACAGCTCGAATATGCTTCGCTTTTTCTCGCTGTGATGGCTCACCAAACGGTAACAATGACAGTTCAGCCAACAGCTCGAATTCGCTTTGCTTCTTCTCGCTGTGATGGCTCACCATATGACATAAAAATTAAATGCCCAAAATTCTATAAACAGTTTTTGGACATTTAATTTTTATGTCGCATGGCTGAACTGTTATACACAATCATACCATAGTTTGAAAATTTACACTATTCTTTTTTAGAATGATATGTTAAAATATGAGTTAGTTTTAATTTCTATACATTCTAAAGGGGGATCCCCTATATTTCCATAGAAGGTAATTGATAATTGAAAATGAAGAACTTGGGAAGGAGTTTCTATGAGGGAAAAATTACAGTCGTTGCCAGTGGGTGAGTTAAGGGAGATTGCAAAGTCTAATGGAATTAAATCCGTTTCTACACTCAGAAAGCAACAGTTGATTGACATGATTCTTGAAGTCACAGAGCGAAATGAAAAGAAAGACGGAGTAGAAAAAATGGCAGAGTCAGTTGTAGATTCTAAAGAAGAAAAAACAGAAAATGTTACAGAACAGAAAAGCACTGGAGATAATGTCAGACATAGAAGAAGACATCATAGTGATAATTTGGAACATAAAGATGAAGTTCCGCAGGAGACAGGGATAACCAGAACGGGTATATTAGAGGTAATGCCTGATGGTTTTGGATTTATCCGTTGTGATAATTATCTGCCGGGAGAGGATGATGTCTATGTGGCACCATCTCAGATTAAGAGATTCCGATTAAAAACAGGAGATTTTGTTACAGGAAGAGTTAGAGAAAAGAGAGAGAACGAAAAGTTTGGTGCTTTATATTATGTAGATATGGTAAATGGCGAAACATTAGACAAGGTTTTAAAGCGTCCGAATTTTGAGGAACTGACACCGATATTTCCTAATGAGAGACTGCATCTTGAGACGGACGGCCACAGTACAGCCATGCGTATTGTAGATATTGTAAGTCCGATTGGAAAAGGTCAGCGTGGAATGATTGTTTCACCACCAAAGGCAGGAAAGACAACCTTATTAAAAGAGACTGCAAAAGCAGTTCTTAAGAATAATCCGGAAATGGAAATGATTATACTTTTAATTGATGAAAGACCGGAAGAAGTGACTGATATTAAAGAGGCGATACAGGGGGACAATGTGGAAGTGATTTATTCCACATTTGATGAACTTCCGGAACATCATAAGCGTGTGTCAGAAATGGTTATCGAGAGAGCAAAACGTTTAGTGGAACATGGGAAGGATGTAATTATACTCCTAGACAGTATTACCCGTTTGGCAAGAGCTTACAATATGACGGTTCCACCAAGTGGACGAACACTGTCAGGTGGTTTAGACCCGGCAGCGCTTCATATGCCGAAAAGGTTTTTTGGTGCAGCCAGAAATATGAGAGAGGGTGGCAGTCTTACTGTTTTAGCTACAGCACTGGTAAATACAGGAAGCAAAATGGATGATGTCGTGTATGAGGAATTTAAGGGAACCGGAAATATGGAATTGGTTCTTGATAGAAAATTGTCAGAGAAGAGAATATTCCCTGCAATTGATATCACACAGTCTGGTACCAGAAGAGAAGATTTGCTGTTAAGTGCCGACGAACTGGGGGCATCATATATCATTCGAAAAGAAATGAATGGTATGAGAAAAGAAGATGCTGTAGAACAGATTCTGAATCTGTTTGCCAGAACAAAGAGCAATGAGGAATTTATAGAAAAAGTAGGTAAAATCCGTACAAACTATAATAGATAGAAAAACGAAAAAAGCCACAAATTTGTTTTGATTTGCGAAAAATGACAATAGTTTGCGAAAGTACTTGCTATTGGAATATATCTATGTTATAATTGCAAGGCTATTGAGTAAAAACGGATTGGCGTTGCCAATAAGCATAAAAATTTTTAAAGAGGTGAATGTAATGAGAGAAGGAATCCATCCAGATTACCATGAAGCAACCGTTACATGTAACTGTGGTAACACATTCGTAACAGGTTCAACAAAAAAAGACATTCATGTTGAAATTTGTTCAGCATGTCATCCATTCTACACAGGACAGCAGAAAGCTATCTCAGCACGTGGTAGAATTGATAAGTTCAATAAGAAATATGGTATCAAATAATTTTTTGAGGATAACAGGTTGGGAAGAGATTCTCAACCTATTTTCGTTGTAAAATAAGATTTTTATTTTAACAAAAGGTGAAGAATATGAGAAATAACAAACTTTGTTCTTCTGGAATCGGTGGTCAGGCCGTTATGGAAGGCATTATGATGAGAAACAAGGACCAATATGCTGTTGCAGTAAGGCAGGCAGATGGTTCAGTTGTTGTAGATAAACAGGAATATAAAGGAATTACAAGTAAGTGCAGGTTGTTTCGTGTTCCTTTTATCAGGGGGATATTTAGTTTTATCGATTCCTTGATTTTAGGAATTAAAACCCTTACGTTTTCTGCAAAGTTTTTTGATGATGAAGCGGACTATTCAGAGGAGCCGGACAAATTCGAACAATGGCTTGTGGATAAGTTTGGTGACAGGGCAGAAAAAGTTATTATGGGATTTACAGTTGTATTTTCCATTATTATTGCCATAGGGTTATTTATGGTGCTTCCTTTGTTTGTCGCAGATATTATGGAGAGATATGTATCCTGGGTTACACCGGGACACGTGCCGGTAATCGAGGGAATCGTTAAGATGGTCTTGTTTATCGCATATCTTTTGTTGATTTCTCTTATGAATGATATAAAGAGAACGTTTATGTACCATGGTGCAGAGCATAAATGTATCAACTGTATTGAAAATGGGCATGTTTTAACTGTTGATAATGTCAGAAAGAGTTCCAGATATCACAAGAGATGTGGCACTAGTTTTTTGTTGGTAGTATTGATTATCAGTATTATTATGTTTATTTTGATTCGCACAGACATTGTCTGGTTGAGATATGTTATCAGAATCTTATTAGTACCGGTGATTGCAGGAATCTCTTATGAATTTATCAGGAAAGCAGGTTCATCTAATAATAAGATTATAAATGCATTGAGCATGCCTGGAATGTGGATGCAGAAAATCACTACAAAAGAGCCTACAGATGATATGATTGAAGTAGCAATTGAGGCAGTAGAGGCAGTTTTTGACTGGGAGCAGTATTTGGATGATAATGGAATCAAAAGAACTCCAAAGAGAAAGGTTATGCCGGTAGATCAGCAGCCTTTACCAAAAGAATATAAAAAAGACAGAAAAGGTTCAGGATATAATTGGAAGTTTTAGTAAAAGATATTGTGGCACAAGCGAAGAAAAAACTAGATGCCTGTGGAATCGTTGAAAGCAGGATTGACAGTTGGCTTTTGGCAGAGAGTGTATTAGGAGTTTCCAGACAGGATTTGTTCTTAGAGCCTGAGAAAAGCATCAGTGAAGAGCAGGCACAGAAATACTTTGAAGCGATATCTGAGAGGGCAGAGCATATTCCGCTTCAATATATTACAGGACGTCAGCAATTTATGGATTTTGAATTTATTGTAAACGAAGATGTATTGATTCCAAGGCCGGAAACAGAACTGCTAGTAGAACAGGTGATTTCCTATATTAAAGAGAGAGACGTTAAAGTATTGGATATGTGTACCGGTTCAGGTTGTATTGCGGTGTCTATAGACAGAATGTGTGCGAATGCAGATGTGACAGCAGTTGATATTTCAGAGAAGGCTTTAAAGGTGGCTGGAGAAAATAATGTGAACAATCAAGGCAGAGTTACTTTTGTGCAAAGTGATTTGTTTGAAAATATCAATGAAACATATGACGTAATTGTTTCCAATCCACCATATATTCCAACCAGCGATATTGATACGTTGATGGAGGAAGTAAGGATACATGAACCACATCTGGCATTAGATGGAAGTGCTGATGGACTAAAGTTTTATAGAGAAATTTGCACAAATGCAGTCAATTATTTAAATAAGAATGGGAAAATCTTTCTTGAAATAGGCTATGATCAGGGACGAACAGTTCCTGAACTGCTGAGAGAGAATGGTTTTACAGATATACAGGTTTTGAAAGATTTATCAGGCAATGACCGCATGGTAATTGCCGGGAAGGAATAGAAATGTTTGACAAATTAGACATAATTGTAGAGAGATATGACGAGATCATGGAACAGTTAAATGATCCAAATGTTGTCAGTGATCAGGAGCATTTTAGAAAAATTATGAAAGAGCAAAGCGACCTGGCACCAATTGTAGAATTATATAAGAAGTATAAAGATGCAAAACAGACCATCGAGGATAGTCTTTTTATTCTGGAAGAAGAGTCAGACGAAGAAATGAAAGAACTGGCAAAGGAAGAGATGAATGAGGCAAAGGCATCTATTCCACAGATGGAAGAGGAGTTGAAAATTCTTCTTTTACCGAAAGATGTTAATGACGACAAGAATGTTATTGTGGAAATCAGAGGTGGAGCCGGCGGTGATGAAGCAGCTTTGTTTGCAGCAGAACTTTACAGAATGTATTGTATGTATGCAGAAACTCAGAAATGGAAAACAGAGATGATTTCTTTAAATGAAAACGGTATTGGCGGCTTCAAAGAAGTTGTATTTATGATAAATGGACAGGGTGCTTACTCACGTTTGAAATATGAGAGTGGAGTACATCGTGTACAGCGTATCCCGGTAACAGAATCCGGCGGACGTATCCATACATCAACAGCCACTGTTGCTATTATGCCGGAGGCAGAAGAGGTAGATGTAGAGATTGATATGAATGATTGCCGTTTTGATGTGTTCAGAGCATCCGGTAACGGTGGACAGTGTGTCAATACAACAGATTCCGCTGTAAGACTGACACATATACCTACAGGTATTGTGATTTCATGTCAGGATGAAAAGTCTCAGTTAAAGAACAAGGATAAGGCATTGAAGGTTCTTCGTGCAAGACTTTACGAGTTAGAGTGTCAGAAAAAGCAGGATGCAGAATCTGAAGCAAGACGAAGTCAGATTGGCACAGGAGACCGTTCTGAAAAAATCAGAACATATAACTTCCCACAGGGACGTGTGACAGACCACAGAATTAAGTTTACCACCCATAGATTAGATAGTATCATGAATGGTGATATTGATGAGATCATTGATAACTGTGTAGCAGCAGACCAGGCAGCAAAACTGGCACAGGTGGAAGAATAATATAATTATATAAAGATAGAAGTAATTTTCGGCAAAAGTATTAGAGATTGTGAATATTACTTCTATTTTTTATGGGGGAAATTCCCATTATTTTATGGTTATACTTTTTCTTTACTCAATCTACTTTTTTTGATATAATTATTCACAACTGTGACAATCAGGAGGTGCTGTGCTATGGAAGGCATTACAGATATACATAGTCACATTTTATTTCAGGTAGATGACGGTTCGGATTCTATTGAAACGTCTTTAAAAATATTAGAAAAAGAATACGAGCAGGGGGTTAGAAATGTTATATTGACACCTCATTTTCATTTAGGAGAATGTATGCCTCAGGCCAAGTTGGTTAAAGAGCATTTTGAACAGTTAGTAGATCTTGCGGAAAGACAAATTCCGGAGCTTCATTTGTTTCTTGGAAATGAAATCATGGCATGTAATGACATGGTGAGGTTATTAAACGAAGGCGTTTTAAACACATTGGCAGGAACAAGATTTGTGTTAGTGGAGTTCTATCCTACTGTGCAATATGAAACCATGTTAAAACATATCAGCAATTTATTAAACGGTGGTTATATACCGATTATTGCTCATTGTGAACGGTATGCATGTTTACATTCTACATTCAAAAAAATTCATGTTAAAAATCTCAGCCATCTTATAGAGATGGGAGCATATCTGCAGGTAAATGCAGTTAGTGTCTTTGAGCGGGAAACTAAGTTTGTGGAAAAACTAATAGACAACGATTATTTACATTTTATTGCAACAGATGTTCATAGTCTGGGGCGAAGAAATGTATATTGGGATAAATGTATCAAATATTTAAGGAAAAAATATAATGATGATTATTTAAAGTGGTTATTGATAGATAATCCAAACAAATTATTATCAGGACAATACTTATAATTGGAAAGGATATAGAGATTACAATGGATAACGAGAACATTAAGAATGAAATTGAGATAGACCTTCGTGGATTATTTAGTGCAATCATGAACCGATTGACAATTATTATTTTGGTAGGAATTTTAGTAGGTGGTATGGCATTTGTTTATACCCAGTATTTTGTGGACCAGTTATATGTAGCCAAAACAAAGGTATATATTCTTAATAAGCAGGATGAGAATCAGAAATATTTAACTTCACAGGATGTGGCACTTTCCACTTATTTGGCAAAGGATTATGAGAGTCTTTTGACAACAGACCCGGTATTAGATGAAGTGAAGAAAGAATTAAATCTGGAGCTGAGTACTCCGGCAATTGCATCTATGATTTCTGTTGAATTAGAGGAAGATACCCGTATTATGAATATTTCTGTTACAAGTACAGATCCAAAGCTTGCAAAGAAGATAGCTGATAAAGTCAGAGAAGTAGCAAATGGAAGATTGAAAGAAATCATGGATGGGCTTGAACCTGTAAGATCAGTAGACGAGGCAAAACTTCCAACTGCACCAAGTTATCCTAATGTTGAAAAGAATATGATGATTGGATTTATTGTTGGTTTTGGCGTGGCACTTTTGGTAATTGTTATATTATATATTCTGGATGATACAATTAAGACTCCTGATGATATTGAAAACAGACTTGGTGTCAGCGTTCTTGCTGCTATCCCTCTAAAGAGTGCGGACCGTAACAGTGGCAGTTATGGATACGGATACGGATATGGATATGGGACACAGAAGAAAACGAAAAAGAAAGATAAAAAAAAGAAGAAAACTGATATAGAGAACGGAGAGAAAAAGGAGTAAGAGGATATGTTATTAAATGTAAATT
>CANPET010000067.1 GCA_947573465.1 uncultured Eubacterium sp. | reverse complement strand
AACCAGAGACACGAGGATTTTCAGTCCTCTGCTCTACCAACTGAGCTAACCAGGCTTGCGATACCTCGTATCATCTACCGCATTGATGATTTTAAACCAACATCTGGTATTTGTCAAGTAATAAAATAAATTTGTAACTATTCAGCCATGCGATATAGAATAAATATAACAAATAACTGCTTGCAGAAAATTTGAACTATTTATTCTGTATCATATGGTGAACAACCATAGCGAAGGAAATTCAAAGGATTTTCGAGTTGCCGGCTGAATAGTTACTTTATTTCTTCTGGTATACATGAACGTATTCAATCTCGAAAATATATGGCAAATGGCTGTCATCTACCGGTCCACCAAGTCCACCACCTACAGCGGTGTTCATAATCAGGTAGTATGGTTTGTCAAATGGCCAGGCATGATGCATCTGGTCTTTTGGAACATCTGGTCTTTCATATTTAAACTGACTTTCTCCATCAACAAAAAATTCAAAATAATCCGGTGTCCATTCCATACCATATGTATGAAAATCTTCTGGAGGATTGTAATCGTATAGTTTGTGATTTGAAAATGGATTTGGCTCGCTCATTCTGTGATTGAACATTCCGGAATGCAGACTGAACAGCAGAAGGTTTGGTCTGCGTCCAATATGTTCTACAATATCTATTTCTCCACATTCAGGCCAGCGGTCTTCAGGGGGAGTTTTAGGAAATCTTTCCCAGTCCTCTTTTGTGAAATTATCAAAATCAGGACGGCCGTCTTCCCGTCTTGGAACCCAGTCAGGAATTGGCGGTTTTTCTTTATATGGCATCATCCAAATAGCAGGCCAGGAACCGGTTCCGCCTGGAAACTTTGCTCTGATTTCAAAATATCCATACTGCCAGCAGGCTTTTCCTCTGGTGTTAATTTTGGCGGAGGTATATTCACGCTCGCCATCCTGTTCCTTAACAGAACGAATCGTCAGTTTTCCATCTTTTACAAATACATTACCGGGTTTGTCTGTATAAGCCTGTAATTCTTTGTTTGGCCACTGAAAGTTTCCTACTTCATAGCTCCATTTTTCGGAATCAGGTTGTCCTTCATATTCAAAATCATCCGCCCATACTAATTTGTAATCATCTAAATTCATAAAAAACTCCAATCCGCTGCAGAGAACTACAGCATAAATTTAAACGTACTGATAATTTAAGTTGATTCTAACATATAAAAACATTTTTACCTAGAGAAAAATCAGATATTTTTTGACAATTAGAAAGGATTGAATTATTGTTGTAATAGTGTAAAAAAGGAGTATGACATGAAAGTTTTATTGGTGGCAGTAAATGCCAAATATATTCATTCGAATCTGGCAGTATACAGTTTGAAAGAGTATGCTGAAAAGTATGGAAAAAATCAGCATGAAATAAAAATAAAAGAGTATACAATTAATCAATATACAGAGGAAATTGTTTCGGATATTTATGAAGAACAGGCAGATATTATAGGATTCTCCTGTTACATCTGGAATATTCAGCAGGTCATGGAAGTAATTAACGATTTGAAGTCTGTCTGTCCGAAGAAAGATATCTGGGTCGGAGGACCGGAGGTGTCCTACAATGCAGTGCAGGTATTGTCAGATAATGCAAATATTGATTATGTGATGTGTGGTGAAGGTGAGGAAATATTTAAACAATTTCTCGACAATTATCATGATGGGAATCTGGAAAATAAGGATATTAACGGACTGGTATATAGAGAGGACGGACAGATAAAAGCGAATCCGATGATGAAACCGGTGGAACTCTCTCGTATTCCTTTTGTGTATAAAGACATGAAAGATTTTGAAAATAAGATTATATATTACGAGACGAGCAGGGGATGTCCGTTTTCCTGTAGCTATTGTCTGTCATCTATTGATAAAAGAATTCGTTTCAGAGATTTGGATTTGGTAAAAGAAGAACTTCAGTTTTTTATTGATAATAAAACAGCTCAGGTAAAGTTTGTCGACAGGACATTTAACTGTAATCCGAAACATTCAATGGAAATATGGAAGTATATTAAAGAGAATGATAATGGCATCACCAATTTTCATTTTGAAATTGCGGCAGATTTGATGACAGAAGAAGAATTGGAACTGATATCGGATATGAGACCGGGATTGATTCAGCTGGAAATTGGTGTTCAGTCAACCAATGAAAAAACATTACAGGCAATTCATCGGAAAACGGACATTGGGGAAATCGAGAACATTACAAGAAGGATTTGGCAGAATAAAAACATACATCAACATCTTGACTTGATTGTAGGTCTGCCGTATGAAGATTATTCCTCTTTTAGAACTTCTTTCAATACAGTTTATGCCATGAAACCTGACCAACTGCAATTAGGTTTTTTGAAGGTGTTGTATGGTGCAAGAATATCAGAAGAGACAAAAGCGTATGGTATTGTTTTCAGTAACCGTCCGCCTTATGAAGTATTAAAAACAAAGTGGCTTACCTTTGATGAAGTTTTAAAATTAAAAGAGATTGAGACAGTCGTTGAAATATATTATAACAGTTTACAATTTTCAGAGACAATAAGAGAATTGGAAGAGTTTTTCAAGTCTCCCTTTGACATGTATGAACGATTAGGACGATATTATAAAAAATGCAGCATTGGTGGAGTGAAACATTCCAGAGTGAATCGTTATGTATTGCTTCTTGATTTTATCATGGAAGAATTAAATCTGACAGAAGAAGAGAGTCTTGCGTGGAGAGAGTTGTTGACACTGGATTTTTATCTAAGAGAAAATGCGAAAACCCGTCCGGTGTTTGCAAAAAAATTAGAGGAGTATAAGGAAAATATTCATAAAATATATACACATCCGAAATTAAAACAACAGTTGGAAAGTTATGTAAACTACACTGCAAAGCAGATTGAGCACATGACTCATATAGAGATTTTAAAAGGACGGTATATATTGTTTGATTATCAAAACAGAAATGCATTAACAAAAGCAGCAAACACAATGGATGTTACAACATATTTACAACTTTAGGATATAGTACTGATTACAGGAGGAAATAATGATAAAAGACTATGTTTGTGTGGATATTGAAACCACCGGCATCAGACCAAAATGGGACAAAATCATAGAAATCGGAGCAGTAAAAGTTCGAAACGGGAGGGAAGTAGATCAGTTTTCCGAGTTGATTTATCCGGGAGTAAAGCTTCCGTGGAGAATTACAGAACTGACAGGAATAACAGATGAAATGTTAAAGGGAAAACCGACAATCGCGGAGGTTTTACCGAGATTTATTGAATTTGCAGGAGATGATTTATTGTTAGGGCACAACGTTCGTTTTGATTATAGTTTCTTGAAACAGAATGCTATGAACCTAAACCTGAAGTTTCAAAAAAGTGGAACTGATACTTTAAAAATAGCACGCAAAGTATTGCCGCATTTAGAGAGCAGAGCGCTAGACTATCTGTGTGACTATTATAATATTAAGGATGAGAATCATCATAGGGCGTTTAACGATGCCAGTGTTACATCACAGTTATATTTTATTCTTATGGAACAATTTGGAGAAAAGAATCCACAGCTTTTTGAACCATATGAATTTTCATATAAAGTAAAGAAAATGCAGGCAATTACAGACAAACAAAGAAAATATCTGCTGGATTTGATACGTTATCATAATCTTACGGTTGATTTTGACGTAGACAGCTTGTCGAAAAACGAGGCGTCCAGAAAAATAGACAAAATTCTGTCAGAAAAAGGTAGAATTTTTGACTAGGACAAAAGAAAAAGTTGTGATATACTTTGAAAGTATATGGTGGGAAAGTCCATATTTTATAATTGATTAGAGGTGAGATAAATGAATTTTTTCTATAGCAAAAAGAATCAGAAAATTATTGCGGGAGCTATTGCACTAGTGTTGGTTGCGGCTTTGGTTGTAACAACTATCGCAAGTTTTTAATAACCAATATTTAAAAACGATTTTACTCAAATGATACATAAGGGATGTTTGGAGGAGGAAAAATGAAAAAGATAAGGAAGATTGGCGTAATGCTTGTTCTTGTGGCTGCTTTATGTGGAGCTATTCAGGTGTCTGCCACTTCAAAAGATACAGAAGATGTGGTAAAAGAAGGAATCCATATTGATCATATTGATGTCAGCAGTATGACAGAGAAAGAAGTGAAAAAGGCTGTAGGAGATGTGGTAGATTCAAGAATTAATGCAGTCGTGTCATTGAAGATTAATAAGGATACCGTGAAGACAACACTGAAAGATTTAGGATATTCATGGAAAAATAAATCTGTTGTCAGTGAGGCAATGAGAGCCGGAAAACAGGGAAATGTCATTAAGAGATATAAGGACAGCATAGATTTAAAGAAACAGGGAAAAACTTTTCCTATTGAGATAGATATTGATGAAAAGGAATTTAAGGAAAAACTTGAAACATTATGTAAATCTTATAATGTAGAGGCTAAGAATGCATCTTTGAAAGCTACCGGTCATGGTTTTCAGATTATTCCTGAGGTGGAGGGATGTGTAGTAAATTATAATAAGACCATGGAACAGTTTATCTCGTATATTAAGAATGACTGGGATAAAGAATCAGAGATTGTTTTTACAGCAACGACAAAGGTTGCAAAACCAAAATACACGACAAAAGACTGCGAAAAGGTTTCGAATGAACCGATGGGAACTTATACAACATATTTTTCTGCAGGAGTTGTTAATAGAAATTTAAATATTAAAAATGGTACACAGAAATTAAGTGATAATGTTGTTTATCCGGGAGAAAGTTTTTCCTGTAATGAGAAGCTGGCACCATGGACAGAAGACAATGGTTGGCATCCGGCAGGCACCTATTCAGAAGGAAGCGTAGTTGACAGTCTTGGAGGAGGAATCTGCCAGGTATCCAGTACATTATATAATGCGCTAATTAATGCAGAGTTAAAGATTGTTGAGAGATATCCTCACTCTATGGCAGTATCTTATGTGCCGTTAGCGGCAGATGCAGCACTAGCAGGAGATTATAAAGATTTGGTATTCGAGAATAATACAGACGCGCCTGTATATATTCAGGGACATTATAGTGAGGGTGCTATTACATTTAATGTGTATGGTCATGATACCCGAAAAGCCGGACATAAGGTGGAATATGTAAGTAAGACAATAAAAACTGTGCCAATGACTACGACAACAAAGAAAGACCCTACGAAAGAAGAAGGGTATAAAGAAACCATACCGGGGCATGTAGGATATGTGGCAGAATTATATAAAATAACATATGAAAATGGTAAACAGGTAAGTAAGGAATTAGTGCATACAAGTACCTACAAGATGGCACCGACTACAAAGATTGTAGGAACAAAGAAAGATAAGAAAAAAGAGCCGGAGACGACAACACAAAGTCCTGATGATAAGAAAAAGAAGAATGATGGGGATAAAAAGAAAAAATCTGAATAAATAAGGTGGTGTGTCTATGCAGACAGGAAAGATTTCTGAAATAGCATATAAGCGTTCAGTTTTAAAAAAGATTCGTGACAAATCTGAGAATTTGCAGGTTGGCATAGATGGAGCACATATGGCGATAGAAGATGTTACAATGGTAGCGTCTTCTAATTGCATATTAAAATGGTTTTTTGGATGTGAAAGGTACTACCTTCAAAAAACATTGAATGATATTTATGCCAGTGGTGGAGTTCCCAAATTTGTTCAATTGCAGATTAATATTCCGGATGATTTTGAAGAAAAACAGTTGGGGAGAATTATCAGGAGTTTTGATGAGACTGCGTCAGACATGAAAGTAAGTATTCAAAAGTGTGATGTTTATGCAGGAAATGTTAGTGATGTTCTCATACATATTAATGTGATTGGCATGACAGAAAAGATGTTTTCTTTACAGGATATTAAAGAAGATGTTGATATTGTAATGGCAGGAACAATTGCAATTGGAACAACCTCTGTTTTAGTTAATTTATATGAGAACAGATTAAGAAATAGGTTTCATGATACCTTTGTGGATGACTGTTTAAAAATATCTGAGTTCACTGATATTAAAAAGATTACGGACATTGCAAAAAAGCAGGACATCTTATATATGCATCATGTATCTGACGGAGGTGTTTTTGCAGCAGCATGGGAGTTGGCTTCAGCAGTAAATTTAGGAATAGAGATAGATATAAAAAAAATACCTGTCTGGCAGGAAACTATAGAAATTGCAGAAGTTTTTGATTATAATCCATATATGACAGATGGAACAGGAGCTGTTCTGATTGCTGTGAAAGATGGAGCGGCTTTGGCAGAAAAGTTTAAAAGTGCGGGGATTTATGCGGATGTGATAGGGCATATAACATCCGGCAGGGATAGAGTGGTTATGAATGGCGATGAGAAAAGATTTCTAGAACCTCCAAGAGGTGATGAAATATATAATTATTTAAATGAAAAAGGAGAAATGGCATGAGAGAAGAGATTTTAAGATTAATTGAAAACAAAAGCAGAATTGACCTGAAGGAGGCCGCCATCCTGCTGGGGATGGAGGAAGCGGAAGTCGCCAATGCCATTGCCGATATGGAAAAAGAAAAAATAATATGTGGATATTATACAATGATAGACTGGGATAAAACGAGTGAGGACAGAGTTACTGCTTTAATTGAAGTCAGAGTAACGCCACAAAGAGGCAGAGGATTTGATGAAATTGCAGAACGTATCATGAGATATGATGAAGTAAAAGCAGTATATCTGATGTCTGGTGGATTTGACTTTACAGTTATCATCGAAGAAAAGTCCATGAAAGAAATTGCACAGTTTGTTACGAGCAAATTATCTACATTAGACAGTATTTTAAACACAGCAACACATTTTGTTCTAAAGAAATATAAAGATTATGGAACAATTTTAGCAGATACAGAAGAAAGGATATTGGTGACACCATAATGAGAGACCCGTTATCAGAAGTAATAAAGGAAGTAAAGCCATCGGGTATCAGAAAGTTTTTTGACATTGTCAGCGAAATGAAAGATGCAATTTCCTTAGGTGTTGGAGAGCCGGATTTTGATACACCATGGCATATCAGAGAGGAAGGAATTTACTCTCTAGAGAAAGGACGTACATTTTATACGTCCAATGCAGGATTAAAAGAATTAAAAATAGAGGTTTGTAATTACCTAAAAAGAAAAATAAATGTTGAATATGATTATCATGATGAAGTAATGATTACAGTCGGTGGAAGTGAGGCCATTGATATTGCTATGCGGGCTATGGTAAATCCGGGAGAGGAAGTGTTGATACCACAGCCAAGTTATGTTTCTTATGTGCCGTGTGCACAGCTTATCTATGCAGTGCCGAAGGTTATTGAATTAAAGGAAGAGAACGAATTCCGCCTGACAAAGCAGGAATTGTTAGATGCAATCACAGACAAGACAAAAATGCTGGTATTACCGTTTCCGAATAATCCGACAGGAGCAATTATGGAAAAAGAGGACTTGGAAGAGATTGCAAAGGTCTGCGTGGAGAAGGACATATTTGTTTTATCGGATGAAATTTATTCAGAACTTACATATAAAGGTGAACATGTTTCAATTGCATCCATGCCGGGCATGAGAGAGAGAACGGTTGTTATTAACGGTTTTTCAAAAGCTTATGCTATGACCGGATGGAGACTGGGATATGCAGCTGCACCAAAAGAGATTTTGGCACAGATGTTGAAAATTCATCAGTTTGCTATCATGTGTGCACCGACGAACAGCCAGTATGCTGCTGTTGATGCATTGAAGAATGGAGACAAAGACGTACAGATGATGTGCGAGTCTTATAATCAGAGAAGAAGATTTGTCGTACATGAATTAAGAGATATGGGAATGGACTGTTTTGAGCCATATGGAGCTTTTTATGTTTTTCCTAGTATTAAGAAGTTTGGGATGACTTCTGATGAATTTGCCAACAGACTGTTAGAAGAAGAAAAGGTAGCAGTTGTGCCGGGAACGGCTTTTGGCGATTGTGGCGAGGGATTCCTTAGAATATCTTATGCATATTCATTG
>CANPET010000066.1 GCA_947573465.1 uncultured Eubacterium sp. | reverse complement strand
GAAAAATGTTAATTTATCTATCTTTGATGAGAGTGGCAAAGAGTACTATTCGGAACAAGGAGAGATGTTATTTACTCATTTCGGTATCAGTGGACCATTAGTTCTGTCGGCAAGCTGCTATATTTGTGACCAATTAAAAGAACATGATTTTATGGTTTATATTGATTTGAAACCGGCTCTGGATATTGAGGCATTGGATAAGAGAATATTAAAAGATTTTAATGAAAACATAAATAAAAATATAAATAATGCATTGGACAGGCTGTTGCCAAAAAAAATGATTATGCCTATGATTAGACTGGCAGGAATTGACCCTTATAAAAAAGTTCATGAAATCACAAAGAATGAAAGGGAAAAACTGGTTTCTTGCATAAAAAAAATGCCGCTTCACATTTCGGGATTAAGAAGTTATAATGAAGCCATTATAACAAGAGGGGGAGTTTCAGTGAAGGACATTAACCCTAGAACGATGGAATCAAAGTTAAGTCCTAATATTTATTTTGTGGGCGAAGTATTAGATTTAGATGCAAAGACTGGTGGATATAATTTGCAGATTGCCTGGAGTACAGGATATCTTGCAGGAAGTAGTATTTTTTAAAGTATTAATACAATAAAGAGTGGAGGAGATTATGTATAATATTGCAATTGACGGACCGGCAGGTGCAGGAAAAAGCACAATCGCTAAAATTGTGGCAAAGGAATTAGGTTTTATTTATGTAGATACAGGTGCTATGTATCGTACGATGGCATTAGCATGTTACAGAGCAGGGATTAAAGCCGAGGAAGAAGAAAAAGTTGTTGAAAAATGCAATGCTGTAGAAGTAACTCTCGGATATGAAAATGGAGTGCAAAAAGTATATTTGAATGGGGAAGATGTCAGCACAGAAATCAGACAGGAAGTGATTGGAAATATGACGAGTGCGATTGCAGTGTATTCTCCTGTTCGAAAAATTTTAGTTGCTATGCAACAGGATTTAGCAAAAAAGAATGATGTTGTAATGGATGGAAGGGATATCGGAACAGCGGTACTTCCCGATGCAGATTTGAAAGTTTATTTAACTGCCAGTTCAAGAACAAGAGCAGATAGAAGATATAAGGAACTTACAGAAAAAGGTGTTGAATGTAATATCGATGAGATTGAGGCAGATATTAAGGATAGAGATTACCGTGACATGAATAGAGAAGTTTCTCCTTTAGTACAGGCAGAAGATGCGGTCTTAGTTGATTCTTCTGATATGGATATTAATCAGGTAGTAGAAAGAATTAAAGAACTTGTGAAAAGATAATGGAGTAACGAATGGAAGTAATTGTTGCAAAAAGTGCAGGATTTTGTTTTGGAGTGAAACGTGCAGTAGACAGTGTCTACTCTGAAATAGAAAACAGTGAAAAAACAATTTATACTTATGGACCGATTATTCATAATGAACAGGTTGTTAAAGATTTGGAGAATAAGGGAGTCCGGGTAATAAATGAGAAAAAAGAAATAGAAGCAGTTGATAAAGGAACTGTAATTATCCGTTCGCATGGTGTTTCAAAAGAGATATGTGATATGATTGATGAACAAAACTTAAGAATTGTAGATGCAACATGTCCTTTTGTAAAGAAAATACACAATATTGTCCGTGAGGAAAGTGAAAAAGGAAAAAAGATTGTGATTATTGGAAACGATAATCATCCCGAGGTAGAAGGAATAAAGGGATGGGTTTTCGGAGATGCTATTGTTATAAACAGTGATACTGATATTGAAAAACTTGAACGCTTTAAAGATTTAAGTTTGTGTATCGTATCCCAGACGACATTTAACTACAAGAAATTTAAATATTTAGTTGAAATTATAGATAAAAAGGGTTATGATATAAATGTTGTAAATACGATTTGCAATGCGACACACGTAAGACAGGTTGAAGCAAAAGAGATAGCATCGAGAGTTGATGCTATGATTGTAATTGGTGGAAAGAGTAGTTCGAATACACAGAAGTTATATGACATATGTAAAAATGAGTGTGATAACACTTATTATATACAGACAGTAAAGGACCTTAATTTGTGTAACGTCGAATCATTGAAGTCTATAGGTATTACAGCAGGGGCATCTACCCCAAAGAATATTATTGAGGAGGTCGTTCTTAATGTCAGAGATGAGTTTTGAACAAATGTTGGATGAATCATTCAAGACAATTCACAACGGTGAAGTTCTTGAAGGAAAGGTAATCAGTGTAAGAGAGGACTATGCGGTACTTAATGTTGGATATAAGGCGGATGGTATTCTTACAAGAGATGAGTACTCAAACACACCAGTAGATCTGACAACTGTAATTTCAGTAGGCGATGAACTGACAGTAAAGGTTCTTAAAGTGAATGATGGTGACGGACAGGTTGCTTTATCATATAAGAGACTTGCTGCAGAGAAAGCAAATGAGAGAATTAAAGAAGCTTTTGAAAATAAAGAAGTTCTTAAAGCACCAGTTGTACAGATATTAAAAGGTGGTTTGGGTGTAGACGTTGAAGGTGGAAGAGTATTTATACCTGCAAGCCTTGTGTCAGATGTATTTGAAAGAGATTTAAATAAGTATTTAGATCAGGAAATTGAGTTTGTTGTTACTGAATTTGATCCTAAGAAGAGAAGAATTATTGGTGACAGAAAACAGTTAGTTGTTGCAGAAAAAGAAGCAGCAAAGAAAACTTTATTTGAGAAAATTGCAGTTGGAGACACTGTAGAAGGTGTTGTTAAGAGTGTTGTTGATTTCGGTGCTTTTGTTGATATCGGCGGAGCAGACGGATTATTACATATCTCAGAAATGTCTTGGGGTAGAGTTGGTAATCCAAGAAAGGTATTTAAAGTAGGCGATACTGTTACTACATTTATCAAAGAAATCAATGATGACAAGATTGCATTAAGCTTAAAATTTGAAGATACAAACCCATGGGCAAATGCTAGTGAAAAGTTTGCAGTTGGTGTGATTGTTACAGGTAAAGTTGCAAGAATGACAGATTTTGGTGCATTTGTTGAGATTGAACCAGGTGTTGATGCGTTACTTCATGTTTCGCAGATTGCAAGACATCATGTTGAAAAACCGGCTGATGAATTAAAGATTGGTCAGGAAATTGAAGCTAAGATTGTTGACTTCAATGAAGAAGAAAAGAAAATCAGCTTAAGCATTAAGGCATTACTTCCAGAAGAAGAACCAGCTGAGGATGTGGAAGAAGTGGTTGAGGAGACTGTAGAAGACACAGTTGAAGATGTTGCAGAAGAAACTGTAGCAGAAGAGATTGTGGAAGATGCTGCAGAAGAGGAAGCAGTTGTTGAAGAAACAGAGGAAGCTTCGGAAGAACCTGAAGAAACAGAAGCTGAATAATCAAAATAATTTACAATAAAAAAGCAGGCAATTTATTTGCTTGCTTTTATTTGGTTATAATAGTTCAGCAAGAAGAAGCAAAGCAAATTCGAGCTGATTGGGCTGAACTGTTATACGTGTTTTTTATGTTTTAGATTTTGGGAGAAATTATGAGAGTAATTGCCGGAAAAGCCAGAAGAATACAATTAAATACAATTAAAGGAAATGATACAAGACCTACCACAGACAGAATTAAAGAAACATTATTTAATATGATTAATCCTATATTGTATGATATTAATTTTTTAGATTTGTTTAGTGGAAGTGGAGCAATTGGCATTGAGGCTTTAAGCAGAGGAGCAAAAAAAGCTACTTTAGTAGAAAAAAACAGATTGGCTGTTCAATGTATTCAGTCAAATTTAGAAAAAACACATTTATCAGAACAGGCAGTTGTATTATGTGATGATGTGTTTTTGGCATTAAAAAGATTGGATTCAAAAGGTGAGGTTTTTGACATTATATTTTTAGATCCACCTTATAATCAGGAATTGGAAAAAAATGTATTGATTTTTTTGGCAAAATCTGATTTAATAAATGAAAATTCGACCGTTATTGTTGAGGCATCTTTGGAGACAGATTTTGAATATATAAAACAATTGGGATTTAAGATTACCAGAGACAAACAATATAAGACGAATAAACATATTTTTTTGAAATTAAATGGAGAGTAGTATGACAAGAGCAATATATCCGGGAAGTTTTGATCCTGTAACATTAGGGCATTTAGACATCATTAAACGTGCATCAAAAATTGTAGATGAATTGATTGTAAGTGTTTTAAATAATAATTCTAAATCTCCGTTGTTTTCAGTAGAAAAACGTGTTAAAATGTTGGAAGAGGTAGTAAAAGATATACCAAATGTAAAGGTTATGTCTTTTGAAGGACTATTAGTTGATTTTGCCAAAAGTGTAGATGCTCAGATTATTGTCAGGGGTCTAAGAGCTGTGACAGATTTTGAATATGAATTACAGATGTCACAGACCAATATGGTGTTAGATAATAATATAGATACAATCTTCTTTACGACTAGTCTTGAATATGCGTATTTAAGTTCCAGTACTGTGAAGGAAGCGGCATACTTTGGGGCAGATATCAGCAGATTTGTACCAGAACCGGTTATTAGGCAGGTTTATGATAAATTAAAGGAAAAAGGAGAATAAAAATGAGTAGTAAAATTGAACAGATTATTACAGAGATTGAGGAATATATTGATAATTGTAAGTTTCAGCCATTATCAACATCAAAGATTGTTGTAAATAAGGATGATATTGATGAATTATTGGCAGAGTTAAGACTTAGAACACCAGATGAGATTAAGAAGTATCAGAAGATTATTGCAAATAAGGATGCAATCTTAAATGATGCAAAAGAAAGATCTGAGTCTATGATAGCAGAAGCAACTGCACACATTAATCAGTTAGTCAGTGAACATGAGATTATGCAGAAAGCATATAATGAAGCAAATCAGGTTTTAGAGCAGGCACAGCAGCAAGCACAGGATATTTTAAATAAAGCGACAGCAGAAGCAAATGATTTAAGAGGAAGAGCTATGCAGTATACAGATGATATCTTATCAAATGTTCAGAGTATTCTTTCTACAGGTATGGATAGTTTTGAAAATGCACAGAATCAGATGATGTCTTCTCTTAACAGTTCATTGAATGTTGTTATTGAAAGCAGAAAAGAATTAGGTGGACAGGATGTATCAGAAGAAGATTACGATGCAGATGGTGTAGATGATATTGAGGTAGATTTATTGTAAGATAAAATATTTTATGACATTTTTAAAAGATGAAACAATAAAGAACAAGGTTTTTAGGTCTTGTTCTTTTTTCTTATCGTTAAGAGTATGAGTAAAAACGCTCTTATATATGGAGAACAAAAATAAATACATAGAATATATTTGGAGAAAAATATGAAAAAAATAGAAAGAAAACAGAAAATTATTTGTGTGATATGTGTTATTTCAGTAGTAGCAAATATTATTCTCGCTATTAATTTGAAAGATCAAATACAGTATAATGAATACGTGAACGAGCAATGGCAACAGGAACGAGATAGTAAATTATATAGTGTATTAAACAAAATAGTGATTGATTGGAATTTTTCTGAAATGTCTAAAAATGAAATATATGAAGCATTAATGCAGGATGCGACATACTGTAAGATAGCTAGAGGTTTAGTAGACGATACATCTTTATCTGACAACGATGCAACATTTGGTTATGCGTTAGGATATACTGAAAACTATTTAAAATATCTATTGGATCACAAGGAATTAATTGGAAGCAAGGAATGTGAAGAAACCTTGAAAAAAATAGGTGATGCTTTTTCTGAAGCGATATATAGAAAAGATAAAAGTTATGTCAAAAAATATTACAACGTTGCAGACCAATATGGTGGAGAAAAATCGAAAATTAAGCGGCAATATAAAATTTATGAAGATGTGAATTAGGGAGGAATAAAAATGGATTTTGGATATAGTGGATTTGATACGGGATTTGGATTGTTTGGAGTAATGTTTACCATTGCGTTTGTGTGTATTTTAGGAGCTATTATTGTAATGGTAGTGAAAAATATAGCCACATGGAATAAAAATAATAATTCTCCACGTTTAACTGTGGAAGCAAAGGTGATTTCGAAAAGAACTGCTGTTTCACATCACCATAATAGTATGAGTTCCACTAGATATTATGTGACATTTCAAGTGGATAGTGGAGATAGAATGGAACTTCCTGTGAGTGGCTCAGAATATGGCATGTTAGCTGAGGGAGATGTAGGAAAATTATCTTTTCAGGGAACAAGATATTTATCCTTTGAACGAAGATAAATTCTATTATGTGAATAAGGAGAAAATAGAATGAACGAATTTTTTGAGAATTTATTTTTATCGGAACCGGCGAAAAAAGAAAATGGTGTATATTTATTCGACTCTGATATGGATGGAGATTGTTTTGATGAGTCGGATAAAGAAATATGGTATGCGGGGTGTTTTCAACACCGTTTAATGGAACCCTCACCTCTAAATAATGAAGCATCAAAAAGACTTATTGAGAAAATTGTTGAACATGATATGCCAGTTATTGATGTGGCATGTGGTCCAGGAATGGGACTAATTCCATCAATCAAACGATTATCGCCCCATCATTTGTGTATGGCAACAGATGCCAATTCTTTAGTCATTAGAGAGTGGAAAAAATAAGGCATTAAGTGAGATTTACAGGACGTTGATTGAAGGGGGATATTTTTATACAATTGAAAATGAATGGGATAATGTCAGTAAAATATTGGAAGTATTTCATTCAATGAATTGGGAGCCTTGGATTGAATTTAAATCTCCGCAGCCAACATGGCATGATAGATTTGTTGAACATAATTTTGAAATTGTATCAGAAGAAAGCATAGGATACTATAGATTAAATTCTAACGATAACGAACTGGGAGAAGCTGCTGAACAACTAAGAATGGATATAGGAGTAAAAGAGACTGCGTTTATATTAAAAAAACGTTGATGGTAATGCAAGAGATATTATCATGAATATTTTGCTAAATAGATTTTTGAAAAATGTATTCTGAAAGGAGTAAGTTGAGATTGAAAATAGAACTAGGTAAAATATTAACAGAATCATCTCTATATGTTACAAATGGAAAAACAGAAATTCAATTAGATGATATAGAAGATAATGTTATTGATGTCAATGAGGGAGATACTATTACAATATATATAAAGCAGATAACAAAGAAAGAAGTAAGAAACAGTTTGCTATTTTTTCCACTTCATATAATATCGGCAATCTTAAGATGTGTGATGTTAAATGTTGAAAAAGATTATGTAGAAAAAAAGCTAGAACCATATGCGATTCAATGCGAATACACCGTATCAAAAGAAGATGTTGATAATGGAATCATAGTTGATTGTTTTCCGTCAAAATATAGGTCAGATAGTAATATGATTTATGATGGGAAGATAAAAATTAATGATGTTGAGCAGTTTGTAGAGCAAATTTCTAATCCTTTGCAATGCGTGAAAGCGTTAAATTCGTTTTATATGGATATGGGATGGCTAGTTGTAGCAATTTGTGCTTTAGGAAGTTACTTGGTTGGATTTGGAATGGAACATCTGGCTAGTGGCAGGGGAATTGGTTCTTTGGTGCTTGGATTAATACTAGTGATTAGTGTATTGTTGACTTTTATAATGAAAATTAACGCTGATAAAAGAATCCTTAACAGAGTGATTGCTATATTGGAAAAAATAGGATCGAAAAATATTACAACGTCGCAGACCAATATGGTGGAGAAAATCAAAAATTAAACAGCGATAAATATATATAACTTATGAAAGTTCAATTACGGAGGAGTTATTATGGATTTAAAAGAGTTTAAATGGATACGCGAACCGGATAATTATAAAATGTATAATGACAAAATCGAAATTGTCACAAAGCCATATACAGATTTGTGGCAGAGGACATATTATCATTTTCGGAATGATAATGCTCCTGTATTGCAGATGGAGACAGAAGAGAGATATTTTAGTTTTATTGTAAAGACAGAATTTGCTGATAGTCATCATAGATTTGATCAGTGTGGAATTGTAATGTATTTAGATAGTGAAAATTGGCTAAAAGGCTCAAGTGAGTATGAAAATGAGGAATATCAGCATTTAGGAAGTGTTGTGACAAATTATGGATATTCTGA
>CANPET010000065.1 GCA_947573465.1 uncultured Eubacterium sp. | reverse complement strand
TTATGTCTAGTGTCATACAGGATATTACATTATTGAAATTAGTTGGATTTAAGCCAATCATTGTTCATGGTGGAGGAAAGGCTATCAGCAAACATATTGACCGTCTTGGCATGGAAACAGAGTTTATTAACGGACTTCGTGTGACCAATGAAGAAACGCTGGATGCAGCAGAAATGGTATTAAACAGTGTCAATAAAAAACTGGTTCAGATTGTACAGCAGTTAGGTGTCAGAGCCATTGGTATCAGCGGTAAAGATGGAAACCTTTTAACGGTGAAAAAGAAACTTTCTGCCGGAGAGGATATCGGATATGTAGGAGAGGTTACATCGGTAAATACAGATATTTTATTAGATTTATTGGAAAAAGATTTCTTACCTATTGTGTGTCCGATTGGATTAGATGAAGACTTCCACGGATATAACATTAATGCAGATGATGCTGCCAGCGCCATTGCTGAGGCTGTAAAAGCAGAAAAACTTGCATTTTTAACAGACACAGAAGGTGTGTATATGGATATTGAAGATACAGGTTCAGTTATATCCGAAATGACTGTTTCAGAAGCACAGGATTTGATTGATAAGGGAATTATTGCCGGTGGAATGCTTCCGAAAATTAAAAACTGTATGGAGGCAATTAATAATGGAGTTTCCCGTGTGCATATTTTAGATGGACGTATTCCACATAGTATTTTGCTTGAGATATTTACAAATAAAGGTATAGGAACAGCAATATTAGGTGATGAACAGGAAAAATTTTATACACATGTAGAAATGAAGAAATAGGCTTGTTTTAACAGGAAAGTAAAACAGAGTAAAGAGTAATGAACAAATGGGAGGTTTTAATATGGAATATATGGAAAAGGCAGAGCAGTATTTAGCTCATACTTATAACAGATTTCAGGTGGTGATCGATAAGGCAGAAGGTGTTTATGTATATGATGTCAATGGAAAGAAGTATCTTGATTTTGCCTCTGGTATTGGAGTAAATAGTCTTGGATATGGAAATAAAGAATATACAGAAGCGTTAAAGAGGCAGATTGACAAGGTGACACATACATCTAATTTATTTTATAACACTCCGTCTATTGATGCAGCAGAAAAATTAGTAAAAGTAGCAGGATTAAAGAAAGTATTTTTTACAAATAGTGGAGCAGAAGCAATTGAAGGTGCGTTGAAAATGGCAAAACGTTATGCCTATGACAGAGATGGTCATACAGGTCATGAAGTTATAGCTATGAGTCATTCTTTCCATGGAAGAACGATGGGTTCTCTTGCACTTACAGGAAATCTTGATTATCAAAAGCCTTTTGGACCAATGATAGAGGGAATTAAATTTGCTGAGTATAATAATTTAGAAAGTGTGAAAGCTCTAGTTAATGAAAATACTTGTGCCATTATATTAGAGCCGGTACAGGGTGAAGGAGGTATATATCCGGCAGAAAAAGAGTTTATAGAAGGCATCAGAAGAATTTGTGATGATAATGATATTCTGATGATTTGTGATGAGATACAGTGTGGTATGGGACGTACGGGAAAGATGTTCGCATTCCAGAACTACGATGTGAAACCGGATATTATTGCATCTGCAAAAGCCCTGGGCTGTGGTGTGCCGGTTGGTGCATTTATTGCAGGAGAGAAGTGCTGTGATTCACTGGTGCCGGGAGACCATGGAACGACATATGGTGGAAATCCTTTGGTAACAGCAGCAGTGGGAACGGTCTTGGATATTTTCGAGAAAAACAATATTCTGGAAAATGTACAGGAAGTAGGAACATACTTTGAAGAGCAACTTGAGAAAATTGTAGAAGAATTTGACAATGTGACGGTAAGACGTGGAAAAGGTCTGATGCAGGGACTTGTTCTTACAACACCGGTGCGGGAGACAATTGATAAGGCAATAGAAAGAGGACTGCTTGTCATTTCGGCAGGTGGCAATGTGCTGAGAATGCTGCCTCCGCTTGTAATTACAAAAGAAAATGTAGATGAGATGATAAATATACTGAGAGTCTGTTTGTAGAAAGATGTATAAAAAATGTAAAATCTGTGTTAAAATTTTACATAGACTTTACATTGGATTGTTATGGTGTTAAATGGAAATGAAAAATGAAAAACAAACGATCTATGAAATACTATGATTTATGGGAGAAATAAGTATATGTATTTATTAGTTACAGAGTTACTTAGTGGATTAGCACTTTTCCTGTTTGGAATGAAGTACATGAGTGATAGTCTGCAACAGGCAGCAGGTGGAAAATTAAGAGGTATCTTAGACAGATGTACAAAGAATAAGTACATAGCTGTAGTATGCGGGGCATTATTTACAGCATTTATACAGTCATCCGGAGCCACAACGGTTATGGAAGTGGGATTCGTTAATGCAGGCATTATGACTTTGGAACAGTCTGTAGGAATTACATTTGGTGCAAATATTGGTACGACCATTACATCGCAGCTGGTTTCTTTAAAACTTACAGAAGTAGCACCTTTTATCATTTTTATTGGTGCAGCGATACTTTCTTTCTGTAAAAAACCATTGCTGAAAAAGATAGCAGCAGTTATTTTTGGATTTGGGGCTTTATTTCTTGGAATAAATTATATGACATCAGCATTGCAGGAGATTAAGGAAATTCCTGAATTGATGAATTTGTTCAGTCATTTAAGCAATCCGTTTATTGCGGTATTGGTTGGACTTATTTTTACAGGTGTTGTTCAGAGTTCATCTGTGACAGTCAGCGTATTAGTTTTGCTAGCGGGTTCTAATATTATTGTTGACCCGTCTACAGGAGGAACAGATTATCTGGCATGTTTGTATTTTATATTGGGTGCGAATATCGGTTCATGTATGCCGGCAGTCATGGCAGCAATGAATACCAATAGAAATGCAAAAAGGACTGCTCTTATCCATGTTATGTTTAACGTGGTAGGATTGGTTGTAATCGGAGTGTTGCTGATAATAGCGGCAGGACCGATTGTCGACATGATAGGCACTATCAGCAGTTCAGATAAAAGATTTGTTGCAAATGCCGATACGATATTTAAAACATTCCAATGTATTATTTTACTGCCATGTTCAAAGTTGCTTGTCAATTTATCTAAAAAGATTATTCATGCCAAAGCAGGTGAAGAAACAGATGAGACTGAGATGGTATTGAAACACATCGATGTAACAGGAGTGTCTAATTCAGCTACGGCAGTTGTAGAGGTAGTTCAGGAAATTGAACGTATGGCAGATATGGTAAAAATTAATCTGCAGCAGGCATCAGATGCGTTGATTAATAAGAATTATGAAAGTTCTGAAAATGTATATACCAGAGAAAAATATATTGATTTTTTAAGCCACAGAATTACAGAATACATGGTAAATGCAAACAGATATGGATTGCCATTAGAAGACAGAAAGCGTCTGGGTGGGTTGTTCCATGTAGTTATCGATGTGGAGCGTATTGGAGACCATGCAGTAAATATTATGGATGATGCAATGAAGGAGAAAACTCAAAGAATTGAGTTTTCAAAAGAGTGTATTTCTGAAATGTCAGATATGTTTGATAAGGTTATGGAAATTTTTGAGCGTTCTGTAAGAATATTTGTTTCAGAAGATCATACAGAATTTGAGGCAATTAATCAGTTAGAGGATAAAATAGACCGAATGAAGATAGAATGTCAGGAAGGACATGTTGCAAGAATGTCGGAAGGTAAATGTTCTATTGAATCAGGTTTGATTTTTACAGACTTAGTGATAGGCTATGAAAGAATCGCTGATCATGCGGTTAATATTGCTTATTCAATTTTGCCTGAGAAAAAATAATATAACAGTAAATAAAATGGACATGGAAACGTGTCCATTTATTGTTACATAGAAGTTTTAAGGGGAATTTCTGAATAATAAAGAAAGGAACAGTACGAAATGCAAAAAATATATATTGTAGAAGATGATAAAAATATTGCAGAAATAGAAGAGTTTGCATTAAAAAATGCAGGGTATGAAGTGTATACTTTCGGGAATGCAAAAAAATTTGAGGAAAGGTTAGAGAAAGAATATCCGGATTTAATAATTATGGATATCATGCTTCCGGACAGGGATGGTTTGTCTCTGGTAAAAGATTTGAGGGGACATGGAGAGACTGCCACGATTCCAATTATTATGGTTACAGCAAAAACAACAGAAATGGATAAAGTGAAAGGGCTGGATCAGGGAGCAGATGACTATATGACAAAGCCTTTTGGAATTATGGAGTTGATATCCAGAGTGAAGGCTATGTTAAGAAGAGCAAATCTTCAGACAGATAATGATTTAGAATTTGAAGGAATTGTATTAAATGATGCAAAGCATCAGGTTTCTATTGATGGCGTATTTTGTGAGTTGACATATAAGGAGTTTGAATTATTGAAAATGTTGATGCAGAATGCAGGAATTGTGCTTCAACGCAACAGGATACTGGACAGAGTCTGGGGAATAGATTATGAGGGGGAATCCAGAACACTTGATATGCACATTAAGACACTGCGTAAAAAATTAGGGGACAAAGGAATGTTAATTAAGACTGTGAGAAACGTAGGATATACAATTAACAATAGAGAGGGAAAGTAAGTGAAAAGAAAATTATATATCAGGATGACAATTGTTTCTGTTGCCATGATGCTTCTAACAATGATTGTAACCGTTGTGCTTTTTTATAATCTTTTTAGTGAGCAGGTTATGGATGACTTGAAAACGCATGTACATATTTTAAATACTACAGAGGCTGTTTTACAATATGTGGAGCATGATTTTGATCCTAAAATTGATAATTTAAGAATTACAGTAATTGATAAGCAGGGAAAAGTTCAATATGACAGTAACGCCGATATCGGAAGTCTGGATAACCATGTAAACCGGCCAGAGGTAAAAGAGGCGTTGATAAATGGTACAGGAGAAACTATCAGAAAGTCCGACACATTTGATAAAAATACATATTATTATGCAGAAAAACTGAATGATGGAAAAGTGCTGCGTGTGGCGAAAGAAGTAGGAAGCATCTGGCAGTTTTTTAAACAGATACTTCTTCTTTTAGTTGCAGAATTGTTACTGGCAGTTACAATATGTATTATTGTTGCAAGAATGCTTGCAAGGAGAATGGTTGAACCAATAGAACAACTTGCAAAGAACATGGATGATGATGAAATTACAGCGACCTATGATGAAATCAAACCTTTTGTTGATAAGATACACAGCCAGCACAAAGCACTAAAGAAAAGTGCTAATATGCGTCAGGATTTCACGGCAAATGTTTCTCATGAATTAAAGACACCTCTTGCATCTATTTCCGGATATGCAGAGTTAATAGAAACAGGAATGGCAGAGGAAGAAGATGTAAGACGTTTTGCGGGAGAAATTCACAAGAGTTCCATTCGTCTGTTATCACTAATTAATGATATTATAGAATTGTCAGAACTGGATGTAATGGATGGAGAAATGTCAACAATATCTGTCAGTCTTACAGAAGAGGCTGAAAATTGTGTAGAGATGCTGCAGATGAATGCAAAAAAGCATGGTGTGGATATATCCACCCATAAAAGCGAAGAACAAGGGATTATAGAGGCAAACAGAGATATGATTCAGGAAATTATATATAATCTCTGTGATAATGCTATCCGATATAATCATGATGGAGGGCAGGTTGTAGTATCGGTATTTAGAAGAAAAGATAAAATTGTACTTCAGGTACAGGATGATGGGATTGGTATTCCAGAGAAAGAGCAGGAAAGAATTTTTGAGCGGTTCTACCGGGTTGATAAGGCACGTTCCAAAAAAACTGGAGGAACAGGACTTGGGCTTGCAATTGTTAAGCATATTGCTGAGCAGCATAATGCAGAGATTGAAATTGAGAGTATTGTGGGAAAGGGCACAAAGATCTCCATACTATTTGAAGCAAAATTAGTTGTATAAATAGAAAATATTTGTAAATTCTAAAATAAGAAGATTATTTTAGGAGGTTCATATGTGGGGAATAATTATTGCATTGATTTCAGGAGCACTTATGAGTGTTCAGGGAGTATTTAATACAGGAGTAACAAAAGGCAGTAGTATGTGGGCAGCCAATTCATGGGTGCAGCTGACTGCCTTTTTTGTCTGTATTATCGCATGGTTTGTAACAGGAAGACAAAATGTGATGGGAATGTTTCATATAGAAAACAAGTATATGTTATTGGGCGGTGTGATTGGAGCATTTATTACATTGACAGTTATTAAAAGTATGGATTCGCTGGGACCGGCCCAGGCAGTTCTTCTGATTGTGGTATCACAGATTATCGTAGCATATTTAATAGAAGTGTTTGGACTTTTTGGTGTTGAAAAAGTTCCGTTCGAATGGAAGAAAGTTGTAGGAGCATTGGTTGCAATTGCAGGTATATTTATTTTTCATAAGTAAAATATAAAAAAATAATAAAAGGTTATTGATAAGTAGAATTTTATCTTGTACAATTATATATGCATTCATAGGGGAAACTCCGAAAGGAGCATGGATGATTAAGAAAGCAATATTTAGAATCATTGTTATAGTAGGTGTCTGTTTTTTATTTGCAGCGTGTGAAAAAGAGGACGTCAGTGTGGAATTATCTGGTGAAACAGAATATAAAGAACAGAAAATTACAGGAAGTAAGAATGAAAATAAAGAACAAGATTGTATTGTTGTATATGTAAATGGTGCAGTGAAACATCCGGGAGTATATACGATGCATCCGGGAGACCGGATTTATCAGGCTGTGGATATGGCAGGAGGGATGACATCCGATGCCAGGAAAGATGCACTGAATCTGGCAGAAACAATAGCAGATGCGCAGAATATTCATATTATGACCAAGAGTGAGTACAGAAAAGGTCATAAGAATAATATCAGGAAACAGTCAGGAGATACGGATACAAAATTAGTGAATATTAATACAGCGGATAAGGAACAATTAACGATATTGCCGGGAATTGGTGAAGCAAAGGCAGAGGCAGTGATAGCTTACCGGGAGGAAAAAGGGCTTTTTTCTTCAAAAGAAGATATTAAAAAAGTTTCAGGCATTGGTGAGGCTACTTATACGAATATAAAAGATTTGATTACGATAGAATAGAGAGGGAATAACATGAAGGCTTTGGTAGTAGATGATGAAAAATTAATTGTCAAAGGATTAAAATTCAGTTTAGAGCAGGAAGGATATGAGGTGGACTGTGCTTATGACGGACAGGAAGCAGTTGATAAGGCAAAAGAAAATGAGTACGATATTATGCTGCTTGATTTGATGCTTCCAATCTATAATGGATATGAGGTATGCCAGCAGATTCGGGAATTTTCGGATATGCCGATTGTTATGCTTACAGCAAAAGGCGAGGATATGGACAAAATTCTTGGATTAGAATATGGGGCAGATGACTATATTACAAAGCCTTTTAATATTCTTGAAGTAAAGGCAAGAATAAAAGCAATTGTGCGAAGGAACAAGAGAAAGGCTGCAGCGGCACCTGTGACGCCGAAAGTTATTACTTCAGGAAAGATGAGACTGGATGTTGAAGCAAAACGTTTATACATAGATGATATTGAAATAAAATTAACGGTAAAAGAGTTTGATATTTTAAAGCTGTTGGCAGAGAATCCGGGCAAGATTTATTCCAGAGAACAGTTACTGACATTAATCTGGGGGTCTAAGTATCCGGGAGATGCAAGAACTGTTGATGTAAACGTAAGAAGATTAAGAGAAAAAATAGAAGAAAATCCAGCGAAACCAGAGTATGTACATACAAAATGGGGAATGGGTTATTATTTTCAGGGATAGATAAATGAAAAAAAAATCATATGACAATATATTAAGTTTTATAAAAAGTCTTAAATTCAGAGTGTTTATCATTGTAACACTTCTTGTTATTGTGCCTGTAATTATTGCTAGCACATTGATTTACAATGTGGCAGTGAATGAATATACCAATAAAAAGATTGACCGGTTTAAAGCGAATAATACAATGTTGAAGAATAGCATTGTAAGCGAAGGATATCTGGATGAAAGTAATGAGTCACAGATTGTAGATGCGCAGATAGCACAGTTATCAGGAGAATATAATTGCAGAATTCAGGTTATTAACAGTCAGTATGTTG
>CANPET010000064.1 GCA_947573465.1 uncultured Eubacterium sp. | reverse complement strand
GAAATGTGGTGATTTTTGCAATTTACACTTGACAAAGGTCACTTCATAACAGGTGTGTTATGGGAGAATTAATATTTAAAGGAATTAAAGTGGAAGAAATTGATTTGACTAATAAATTGGAAGGACAGGTACAGCTTGACATTAGTCAGAGAGCATCGTTTAATGTGAAATACACCAATGATAATTTGCATTGTGCAGCAAATCTTACAATTGATATGATGGAAAAAAATGCACCTATGGATTTTAACTTTAAATTAAGTGCTACAGCATTTTTAGATTGCGAAGAGGGAATGGACAAGAGAGAAATTCATAAAAAGGCATATGATGAGATTTATCCACATGTAAGAGCTTTGATAACTACGATATTAGTGAATGCAGGATTACCTCCAGTAGTAATACCAAAGGTTAAAATGGATGATTCTAATATAAAAATAGCAGGAGAAGGGGAGTCGGATAATAACCAATATTACAGTTAGAGATGTTTATAAAAACATTTTTGTGTTTTTTTTGATGAAATTTAAAATTGAAAAAATGCACAATTCAAAAAAAATTGTGCAAAACTCATTATAAAAGATTTTTATTTTCAAAAAAACAACAAAAAATGTACAGAATTAACAAAAAAATGAATTGTGTTTTCGCCTTATTGCAAAAAACATTTTTAATTTTTAAACTATAAGAGTATTAGATTTTTAGGTAACATAATAATCTAAACCCTTTCAATTTTGTGGCGTTTCGGAATAGTCTGAAACGCCATTCCTGTTTTTAGAAGTGAAAATGCAATGACATTTTCGAATGTAGTGAGGAATATTATTCCAGATAAAAATCCCAATAAAGAAGATGAAATATAAGAATATTGTTAAAGGAAAATTTATAGAAAGACCCAATCGGTTTATTGCTTATGTAGATGTGGAGGGAGAGGAGAACAATCCACAGACAGTTCATGTGAAGAATACCGGGCGTTGTAAAGAGATATTGGTTCCAGGAGCAACAGTGTATTTGGAAAAATCCGATAATCCAAATAGAAAAACAAAATATGATCTTGTAAAAGTTCTAAAAGGAGAAAGATTAATCAATATGGATTCCCAGGCACCTAACAAAGTAGTTGAGGAGTGGCTCAGAGATAATAATTTATATAAGAATACAACGCTTGTAAAGGCAGAGAAAAAATATGGTGATTCCAGATTTGATTTCTATATAGAAGGTGATGGAAAAAAAGCATGGATGGAAGTAAAAGGTGTTACATTGGAAAAAGATGGTGTGGCATTGTTTCCAGATGCGCCAAGCGAGCGGGCAGTGAAGCATGTAGAACATTTAATTAAAGCAAAAAAAGAGGGGTATGATGCTTATATTATGCTGGTAATTCAGATGACGGACATTCAGTATTTTACACCAAATGTAGAGACCCATCCAAAGTTTGCAGAAGCATTAATAGAAGCGGATGCAGCCGGCGTGAAAGTGATGGCATATGATTGTTATGTTACAGAGCATGGAATGATGATTAATGAACAGATTCCTATAAAATTGTAATGCTAAAAGAGTTATGAAAGGGCAATTAGAAATAGTTGTTCTTTTTTGTGAAAAAAATCAGAGGAATGTTGATATAATAACTTTTTATAGTTGACTAAAAATAGTATAAAGTGGTATTATATAGAGAAATTGGGTTAAATTTGAAAAGAATTCTATAATAGATATAAGAAGTGTGGCTCAAAACGATTTTTGACAACAAATTTGTGTTTGATAGTGAGACACAGATACACTTCTGTAAGAAGCATTAGGAGGTATATTATGAAGAAATTAATTTTGGTAACATCACCACCGGCATGTGGAAAGACTTTCGTCACAAGAAAATTAGCAAAGGCTATGCCGAATTGTGTATATTTGGATAAGGATACATTAATTACGTTATCAAAACAGATTTTTGTTGTAGCAAATCAAGAGTATAACAGAAGTTCAGATTTCTTTGAGGCAGAAATCAGAGATCCGGAATATGATTGTGTTATGGAACTTGCGATGGAAGCACTGGAATATAATGATACCGTATTTATTAATGCGCCATATACCAGAGAGGTTAGAACACCTGGATACATGGAAAACTTAAGACAGGAACTTTTAAAGAAGAAGGGTGCCGAATTGGTTGTCGTATGGGTTCAGTGTGATAAGGAAGTCTGCAGACAGAGAATGATTCATCGTAACTCTGACAGAGATACATGGAAATTGGAAAACTGGGATGAGTATATTAGTAAACAGAATTTTACAATTCCAGAGGGAATCAAGAATTTATTCCTGTTTGATAATTCAACAGATGATTCATTTAAGAAGTCTATTGAAGAGGCAAAAGAATATTTAAATAATTTAAAATAGTCAGTACAGGCAGTTGTGAATAATGGTTCGCAGCTGCTTTTAAATTGTTAAAAAATATTTTTAGTATATATAGACTTATTCAGATACTTGCGAATGCCCTCAAAAAGAATTATAATAAATAGGAATTTTTATCGTTTATTAAGAGATACCATGAAAAGGTGAGTTATAAACGTTATAGTTTTAACAGAAGGAGAGGAGACACAAAATGTCAAAGGTAAGAACAAGATTTGCACCAAGTCCAACAGGAAAAATGCATGTAGGAAATCTAAGAACAGCACTTTATGAGTTTTTAATTGCAAAACATGCAGGTGGAGATTTTATTTTAAGAATAGAGGATACAGATAGAGAGCGATACGTTGAAGGAGCTGTAGATATTATTTACAGAACTTTAGAAGCCACAGGTTTGGTACATGATGAAGGTCCGGACAAAGATAAAGGATTTGGACCATATATCCAAAGTGAACGTCAGGCATCAGGAATGTATTTGGAATATGCAAAAAAATTAATCGAAAGTGGTAATGCATATTACTGTTTCTGCGATAAAGAAAGACTTGCTTCATTGAAAACATCTGTAGGCGATGATGGGAAAGAAATTACAGTATATGATAAACACTGCCTGAATTTGTCAAAAGAAGAAATAGAGGCAAATTTAGCAGCAGGAAAGCCATATGTTATCCGTATTAATATGCCAACAGAAGGTACTACTACATTTATGGATGAGTTATATGGTGAAATTACAGTTGAGAATAAGGAACTAGATGATATGATTCTGATTAAGTCAGATGGATATCCGACATATAATTTTGCAAATGTAGTGGATGACCATTTACAGGGAATTACCCATGTAGTAAGAGGAAATGAATATATTTCATCTTCTCCAAAATATCAAAGACTTTATGAGGCTTTTGGATGGGAGTCTCCAAAGTATGTGCATCTTCCATTGATTACAGATGAAAATCACAAGAAGTTAAGTAAGCGTTCCGGTCATTCTTCTTATGAAGATTTGGTAGAGCAGGGATTTTTATCAGAAGCAATTGTAAACTATATTGCACTTCTTGGATGGAGTCCGGAAGACAATCAGGAAATATTCTCATTAGATGAATTAATAGAAAATTTTGACTATCATAAGGTAAATAAGAGTCCATCCGTATTTGATATCCAGAAATTAAAGTGGATGAATGGCGAATATATTAAGGCTATGGACAATGAGAAGTTTTATAAAATGGCAGAGCCATATGTTCGTGAAGTGATTAAAAAAGACTTAGATTTGAACACCATTATGGACATGGTAAAAACACGTATTGAAATCTTCCCGGAAATTGGGGAGATGATAGACTTCTTTGAAGAACTTCCGGAATACAGTCCGGAAATGTATACGCATAAGAAAATGAAAACCAATTCAGAAAATTCTTTGGAAGTGTTGCAGGAACTGCTTCCAATATTGGAGGAAACAGAAGATTATTCTGCACAGGCACTGCATGATGTAGTATTTGAATATATCGCAAAGAAAGAGTGTAAGAATGGTCAGGCATTATGGCCGCTTCGTACAGCTGTATCCGGAAAGCAGATGACACCGGCAGGAGCATTTGAGATTATGGAAGTGATTGGGAAAGAAGAAAGTCTTTTACGTATCAGAAAAGGAATTGAATTATTGATGAAATAATGTGGAGGCTGGTATGAATCAACAGTTGTATGAAGAATTAAAAAAAATAACAGAAGAAGAAAAAGAAATTCTGGCAGGAAAAAATGAAATAGACAGAAACCGGTATATGGAAGATAAGACGGATATCATAGACAATAAAAAACTGTTGAATGAAGGAAATATGATATCAGTCAGACCTCATACACGGTTTGTGAATTTTCCGAAACATACGCATAATTATGTTGAGGTAATCTATATGTGCTCTGGTGAAACAACGCATATCATTAATGGGGATAAGGTTGTTCTGAAACAGGGAGAGTTATTATTTTTAAGTCAGAATGCAACACAGGAAATTCTGGCAGCTGGAGAAGAGGATGTGGCAGTTAATTTTATTATTATGCCGGAGTTTTTTGACAAAGCACTTCATATGATTGGCGAAGAAGAAAACCCTTTGAAGAAGTTTATTGTAGAATCATTAACGGGAAAGAATGGAGATATCGGATATCTGCATTTTTGTGTTGCAGATGTGCTTCCGATTCAGAATCTGGTAGAAAATCTTATTTGGACAATAAAGAACGATATTTCGAATAAAAGAAGTATTAATCAGACAACGATGGGATTGTTATTTTTGCAATTGATGAATCATACAGATAAGGCAAGAGTAGGAGCAGAAAGTCAGGACCGGGAACTTCTTCTTACGATATTAAGGTATATCGAGGAAAACTATAGTTCAGGGGAACTGACAGGTCTGGCGAAAGAGTTGAATTACGATTTGTATTGGATTAGTAAGAAAGTAAAACAACTGACAGGAAAAACATACACTGATTTAGTGCAACAAAAAAGGTTAAGCCAAGCATTGTTTTATCTAACGAATACTAATATTTCGGTAGCGGATATTGGAGAAAATATAGGTTATGATAATTTGAGTTATTTTCATAAGATATTTAGAAAGAAATATGGTATGACACCGAAACAATATCGTAATCAATACCAAAAATAGAATAAAGATAATGAAGCAAATAAGGACACTTTTTTTAGACAAAAGGTGTCCTTTTCTGTGTGCCTCAAGTCTGGTAAGGTAAAAGCAAATAACAGAACGATTTAGAATATTGAAAGGAAGAATGAAAGTGCATGAGTATTATTTAGCGGTGGACATTGGTGCTTCCAGTGGCAGGCATATTTTAGGCTGGGTGTCGGATGGAAAGATACAAATGGAAGAAATATATCGTTTCGAAAACCAGATGAAGAGAAAAAATGGAAAATTGTTATGGAATACAGAAGTTTTGTTTGACGAGATCATTCAGGGAATGAAACGTTGCAGAGAAATTAATAAAATTCCTGTGTCTGTTTCTATTGATACATGGGCAGTAGATTATGTTCTTTTAGATGAAAAGGATGAAATTATCGGAGATGTATATGCCTATAGAGATTCTAGGACAAAGGGGATGGATGAAAAGGTATATCAGTATATATCACAGGAGAAGCTCTATGAGATTACAGGAATACAAAAACAGCCTTTTAATACGATATATCAGTTAATGGCAGACAGAGAAAAAAGACCTGGGGAATTAGAAAAAGCAAAAACTTTCTTAATGCTTCCGGACTATTTTCAATTTTTGTTGACAGGTGTAAAAAAATCAGAGTATACGAATGCTACCTCTACAGGCCTTGTGATTCCAAGAACAAAACAGTGGAATAGAAAGTTGATTACCAAACTGGACATTTCAAAAGAAATGTTCCTTACGTTGAAAAAACCGGGAACAATGGTAGGAAGATTAAAAGCAGATATCAGACAAAAAGTAGGATACAATACGAAAGTAATTATGTGTGCCAGCCATGATACGGCATCTGCAGTTATGGCAGTGCCTGTAGAAAGGGGGAATGGATTATATATTAGTTCAGGTACATGGTCGTTAATGGGAGTAGAAAATGATTATGTTATTAGCAATGAGGAGAGTAGAAAAAAGAATTTTACCAATGAAGGCGGATATGAATACCGGTATCGTTTTTTAAAAAATATTATGGGGTTATGGATGATACAATCTGTAAGGCACGAATTACTGGATGGATATTCCTTTGCACAGTTGTGTAGTATGGCAGAAGAAAAAAAGGATTTCCCATCAAGGGTTGATGTAAACAGCAATGATTTTCTTGCACCGGATTCCATGATTGAGGCAATCAAAGAGTATTGTAGAAAAACAAAACAGAAAGTTCCACTGGAAGTTGGAGAAATAGCGGCAGTTATTTATAACAGTCTGGCAGAAAGTTATAAAGAGACAGTAAAGCAGATTGAAACAATTACAGGTAAAAAGTATCACGGAATATATATTATTGGTGGCGGCTCAAACGCTGAATATCTAAATCAGATTACAGCTGACATGACAGGGAGGAGTGTTTATGCAGGGCCGGGAGAGGCTACAGCCATTGGAAATCTGATTGCGCAGATGATTCGAGATGGACAGTTTAACGAATTGTCAGAGGCGAGAAGATGTGTGATGAAATCATTTGAAATTAAAAGATATTACCCGAGATAATCTCTGAAAAGGTTATAGATAGTTAGTATAAGAAGGAGCATTGAATTATGAATGAAAGATATATTACAGCAAAACAGGAATACGAAAAAATTGGCGTAGATGTAGAAAAGGCACTGAATATATTAAAAGACATTCCGGTATCTATGCATTGCTGGCAGGGAGATGATGTAATTGGTTTTGACCATGACGGACCTCTTACCGGAGGAATTCAGACAACAGGAGATTATCCGGGAAAAGCCAAAACGCCACAGGAACTTATGGATGATATGGAAAAAGCGATGTCCATGATACCGGGAGCAAAAAAGATAAATTTGCATGCAAGTTATGCTATTTTTGAGGATGGTGAATTTGTAGATAGAGATAAAATTGAACCAAGACATTTTAAAAAATGGGTAGATTTTGCAAAAAAACATCATGTGGGAATTGACTTTAATCCTACATTTTTCCCCCATCCTAAGATGAAAGATGGATTAACTCTTTCCAGTCCGGATGAACAGATTAGAAAATTCTGGATAGACCATGGAAGGGCATGCATCCGGATTTCACAGTATTTTGCAGAAGAAACAGGAGTCCCTTGCGTTATGAACATCTGGACAGGAGATGGATTTAAGGATGTTCCGGCAGACAGAATGGGACCGAGAATCAGATATAAAGAATCGATAGAACAGATACTGGCAGAACCGTTTGATAAGAATAAGGTAAAGCCTTGTGTAGAATCAAAGGTATTTGGTATTGGAGTAGAATCTTATACCGCCGGTTCCGCAGAGTTTACATTAAGCTTTGCAGCCAGTCATGAAGGATGCCTTCCTCTAATGGACAATGGCCACTATCATCCGACAGAATTAGTGTCAGATAAAATCCCCGCCCTTTTATGTTTTTATCCTGAGATAGCACTTCATATTACAAGAGGTGTTCGTTGGGATAGTGACCATGTCCTTTTATTAGATGATGAAACAAAAGAAATTGCAAAGGAAATTGTCCGTTGTAAGGCATTAGACAGAGTTTACATGGCGTTGGATTATTTTGACGCAAGTATTAATAGAGTTTCTGCGTGGGTAGTTGGTATGCGAAGCTGGCAGAAGGCATTACTGAATGCATTGTTGATGCCACATGAGAAGTTGACGGACCTTCAGGATAACGCAAGATTTACAGAATTGATGGCACTTCAGGAAGAGTTAAAAACAATGCCTTTTGGTGACATCTGGAAAGAGTACTGTAGAAGATGCGGTGTGGATGGAGAAATGTCATGGTTTAGCGAAATTGAAAAATATGAAGAAGAGGTTTTACTGAAAAGAAAATAAGTACATATTTAACAGGGTAAAGATTAATGAGTACATTTCGAAATAATATAGTAAATGATAATTAAAGAAAAGAAGGTAAATAAAATGAATATTTTAGATATAAAATTTGTTCAAGGTTTTATCAGAATGTGTAATGATGGATGGGAACAGGGATGGCATGAAAGAAATGGAGGGAACTTATCCTATCGCCTGACGGACGAGGAAGTAAAAGAATCAGCTCCTTATTTTAATAATAATGGTGAATGGAGAGAAATCGGTGCCTTGGTACCTGAACTTGCAGGAGAATATTTTATGGTTACCGGCAGTGGAAAGTTCTTC
>CANPET010000063.1 GCA_947573465.1 uncultured Eubacterium sp. | reverse complement strand
TATTCCAATGAAGGACTAGACTATCGTTTTAGTATTTTTTATTACAGAGGTAAGGATAAGAATGTACATGGTGAGAATGAGATAGATCTTGTTATTGAGGAAAACGGAATACTTTATCCTGTTGAAATTAAGATGTCTGGAAATCCTAAAGCGTCAATGGGTGCAGCGAATGTAGTGTTGGACAAAGTGGCTGATAAGAAAAGAGGAATGGGAGTTATACTTTGTATGGTGGATAAGAAAACATATTTGCGAGAGAATTTGGTGGCATTACCAATTGAATATATATAATAAGAGGGTCATTTTTACGAATTCACACTCTATGAGCGAGAACGCAAGTGAACATTTTATTCTAGTCCAATTTCTCTTTGCGTGATACAATGGAAATATAGAATTTTCAGAAAGGAAAAGTATAAACTAATTATCTTAAATTAGATAATCGAATTATACGAGAATACATATGATAGAAATAAAAGAATATAGAGGACATATTAGAAACTGGGAGATGCTATGCCATGAATTGGAAATTTACGAAGCATTGGGCAATGGAAATGCAACAGAGCGGGAAGTTGCAACAGAAGCAGGTGCTAACGAAGGTGTTATGGCGGCGTCAATTACTGAAGTGCCAAGTGGCAATAAGGTAATGACCCGTGAAGAGCGAGAGGAAGCAATCTTAATTAAGGCATACGAGAAATGGGGCTGTAATATGGCAGACCATATTTATGGTATGTTTGCTTTTGCGTTATGGGATGATGAGGAACAGAAATTGTTTTGCTTAAGAGATCAGTTTGGAACAAAGCCTTTCTATTATTATGTAACAGAGGAAGGAAAGTTACTGTATGGTACAACTATCAGACAGATTATGAATCAGCCGGGATTTGTAAAAGAATTAAATGAAGAAATGTTACAGTTGTACTTGAGCCTGACATATGTGGCTGGGGAAGACACATTTTTCAAAGGAGTGAAGAAGCTGTTGCCAGGCCGTTATATGATTTGGCAGAACGGTAAGATGGAAATTGTCCGTTATTGGAAGCCGGAGTTTCATCCAGATGAGAGCAAGTCATTGGAAGATTGGGCAGAGGAGATACATACTACGATTCGAGAGATTATGCCGGAAGTAAAGGAAGAAAGCGAAGTGGCAGCGTCATTCTTGTCAGGTGGTGTAGATTCCTCTTATGTGTTGGCAATGTCTGATGTGCAGGAAGCAGCAGCCTGTGGTTACGAGGAAGAGCGTTTTGACGAGTCTGTGCTGGCAGCAAAGACAGCAGAGCTTTTAAAACGTGACTTTAACAGAAGAGTCATTACACCGGAAGAGTATTTTGAGATTGTACCCTATGTAATGTATAATATGGAGCAACCTTTAGGAGATGCTTCTGCTATCGTTTTTGCACTGGGATGCAGGGCAGCGGCAGAAAAGGCAGATATTTGCTATTCAGGGGAAGGCGCTGACGAATTTTTCGGCGGATACAATATGTACCGCAATGCAGAGCGTTATGGTGATAACTTAAAGACCTTTTATGTTGGAAATACCAACATTATGAAAGAGGATGAGAAAAAGAAAATCCTTAAACACTATAATGAAAATGTACTTCCAATAAACTTGGTAAAAGATATTTATGATGAAACTGAGGGATTAGACCCCTTGTCAAAGATGTCAAATGTGGATATACAGATTTGGCTGGAAGGTGACATTTATCTGAATGTAGATAAGATGAGTGAGGCAGCAGGTTTGGAAATCAGAATGCCTCTTACAGATAGACGAATTTTTGATATTGCATCACGTATGCCATCCAAGTATAAGGTAAATGATGAGCAGAACAAGGTGGCATTCCGTACAGCAGCAGCCAATGTGCTGCCAGAGGAAATTGCTTTTAGAAAGAAGTTAGGATTTATCGTACCAATTCGTATCTGGATGGCAGATGAGAGATATAATCAGGATGTACAGAGATTATTTAACAGTGAAATTGCAGAGAAGTTTTTCCATGTGGATGAAATCAAGGCGATTTTTGATGAATATATCGGAGGAAATTCAGACAACTGGAGAAAGGTATGGACGATTTATACATTTTTAGTATGGTATGAAGAGTACTTCGTGAAAAGATAGTATTTTAGAGAGATAAAAACGATTGGTGTTCATATCCAATCGTTTTTATAAATAGAAAGATGATGGTGACAAGATGAGATATAAATCAATCAACGAAATTGAAAAATTTTCTTTTGAGGATTGTATGATAAGCAGGTTTGAAATAAGAAATGATATGCTTTATCTGGAAGTGGAGGCATTAATTGTAAGAGCGGATAATTCTCAAAATACAAATTATACAGAAAGCTATGCAGGAACTACAATCATGAGAATGGTGGACGGAAAAATTCTTTCCGGGGTAAAAGATGGCTACAGATACTATAATGCTAATGATGAGCTTATAAAAGAAACACCAGATGAGTCTTTGACAGAAGGACAAATATTGGAATTGGCAAGAGCATGTCAGGGTGCTTACTTGTTTTCCATGGTTAAGAAAGAGGAAAAGGATAACCTATACTTCTATTCTATGGGTATTGAATTTGCAGATGATGAAAATACCATGGAGGATTCTTACCAGTTAGAAGTAAGTTTTGAAAAAGCAATTTTTGAGTGGGATTTTTATATGAACAGAGTTCAGCGATAAAAAGGATATATAAAAAAGGAGACAGTTAATGAACAACATCAAGAAAATAGCAGTATTAACCAGTGGTGGTGATGCACCGGGAATGAATTCGGCAATCCGTGCAGTGGTCTATAGTGCACATCACTTTGGAATAGAAGTAGTAGGAATTCTTCGTGGATACGAGGGACTTATTGATTGGGAGACCATTTCTTTGGGATTGAATGAAGTGAGAAATATTAACAATCAAGGTGGTACAATTTTATATACAAGCCGCAGTGAGAGATTTTTACATTTGGAATATAGAAAACAGGCAGCAGAAAACCTCAAGGCAAATAATATTGATGCTGTTGTGGCAATTGGTGGTGATGGAACGCTCCGTGGAGCAATTGACTTTCAGGAAGAGGGAATTAAAGTTGTATGTATTCCAGGTACAATTGACAGAGATGTGGCATGTAGTGAGTATACTTTGGGGTTTGATACTGCAGCAAATACAGCGACAGAAGCGATTGATAAAATAAGAGATTCTTCAGTATCTCATGGTCGTTGCAGTGTGGTGGAAGTTATGGGAAGAAAGCGTGGTTACATTGCCTTGTGGGCAGGAATGGCTACTTCGGCAGATGCAATTATCCTTCCAGAAAAATGGAATGGAGATTTTGACAGTGTTATTGATGCAATTAAACAGCGCCATGCAGATGGCAGGGACAGTTATCTGGTGGTAGTAGCAGAAGGTGTCACAGATGCACCGGAACTGGCAGAAATGATTCGTGAAAAGACAGGTATTGAATCAAGAGTGTCGGTACTTGGATATATTCAGCGAGGAGGAAATCCCACTGCGAAAGACAGGATGTATGGCTCATTGATGGGTGCCTACGCGGTAGAGATTCTTAGCAATGGTAAGACGAATAGAATTGTGGCGATTAAGAATGATGTGTTGGTAGATTATGATATGGGAGAGGCACTTAGACTCGAGAATAATAAGCTGGATTCGTTTCAATATGAATTAAGTTTGAGATTGTCAGAATAGCAATAATTGGATATAATAAATCGGGTGCATTGCAGGAAGAATAATGATTTATATTGCAGGTACACAAATAATATTTAGTTGGAGATTAACATGTCAGAAAATATTAGAAAAGAAATAGAGAACCGTAGAACTTTTGCAATTATATCCCATCCGGATGCAGGTAAAACTACTTTGACTGAGAAGTTTTTGTTATATGGAGGGGCAATTAATACGGCAGGTTCAGTAAAGGGAAAGGCAAACTCAAAGTATGCAGTTTCCGATTGGATGGATATTGAGAAGGAGAGAGGTATTTCCGTTACATCATCCGCATTGCAGTTTCAGTATGATGGATATTGTATCAATATTCTGGACACACCGGGACATCAGGATTTTTCAGAAGACACATACCGTACGCTGATGGCGGCGGATTCAGCAGTGATGGTTATTGACGCCTCGAAGGGTGTTGAGGCACAGACCATTAAACTTTTTAAGGTTTGTGTAATGAGACATATTCCAATATTCACTTTTATTAATAAAATGGATTTAGAGGCAAGAGATCCATATGAGTTATTAGAAGAAATTGAAAACGTTCTTGGAATTAAAACTTGTCCAATGAACTGGCCGATTGGTTCAGGTAAGCAGTTTAAAGGAGTTTATGATAGAGACACAAAGAAGATTTCCATGTTTCAGGCAGTTTCCGTGGGCGGAGCAAAGAGTGCTGCTGAGACCACATATGATATAGATGATGAAGAATTTGCCAAAGCAGTTGGAGAGGATTTATATGAACAATTAGTAGAAGATGTGGAGTTGTTAGATGGAGCTAGTGAGCCTTTTGATCAGGAACTAGTAGATAAAGGAGAGCTGTCACCGGTATTTTTTGGTTCAGCGTTGACTACGTTTGGTGTAGAGACTTTTTTGGAGCATTTCTTAAAGATGACAGAGTCTCCACTTCCGAGAATGTCAGATGCCGGTTTAATCAATCCGGTGGAAGAAGAGTTTTCAGGTTTTATTTTCAAGATTCAGGCGAACATGAACAAGGCTCATCATGATAGAATTGCCTTTATGAGAATTTGTTCTGGAAAATTTGATGCCACAAAGGATGTATATCATGTACAGAGTGGCAGAAAGATGAAACTTTCCCGTCCGCAGCAGATTATGGCACAGGACAGAAAAGTTATTGATGAGGCGTATGCAGGAGATGTGATGGGAGTATTTGACCCAGGCGTATTTTCCATTGGAGATACCATATGCATGCCGGGAAAGAAGTTTGCATATGAGGGAATACCAACCTTTGCTCCAGAGCATTTTTGCAGACTGGTTGCGCTGGATTCCATGAAACGTAAGCAGTTTATGAAAGGGGTAACCCAGATTGCCCAGGAAGGTGCTATCCAGATTTTTCAGGATTATAATCTGGAAATGTCAGAGATTATTGTGGGTGTAGTAGGTGTACTACAGTTTGATGTGTTGAAATACAGAATGGAAAATGAGTATGGATGCGATGTACGATTGGATTCATTGCCATATACTCATATTCGCTGGGTAAAAGATCCGGCTACAGATTTAAATAGCTTGAAATGTCCAAGTGATACAAAGAAAGTAAAGGACATGAAAGGAAATCCGTTGATTTTATTCTCAAACGAGTGGTCAATTCGAATGGCACTAGAGAGAAATGAAGGACTGGAGTTTGAGGAATTCTGGAAAAATTAATAAATATTAAAAGAATATTATTGAGAAAATGTACCAAGAATAAAAGAAGATTTTTGGTACATTTTTTGTTTGTAAATCGTAAGAAATTGCTGTTTATTCTTTTTATAAAGTGTTAATATATTTACTAGAAAAGGTAGGAAAAAGAATGGATAAAAAATGTATTCAAAAGTTAATTAAGCAGGCAGCAGAGCAAATACAATACTGCTATGCTCCGTATTCGGAATTTAAGGTAGGAGCTGCATTGCTTACAAAGGAGGGAGAAGTTTATACAGGCTGCAATATTGAGAATGCAGCATATACACCAACCAACTGTGCAGAGAGGACTGCTTTTTTTAAGGCTGTAAGTGAGGGAGAGAGGCAGTTTCAGGCGATTTGTATCGTAGGAGGCAAGAAGGGAGTTTTGGACAATTATACACCGCCTTGTGGTATATGCAGACAGGTCATGATGGAGTTTTGCAATCCGGAAACTTTTCAGATTATTTTGGCAACAAATATAGAAAAATATGAAGTATATTTGCTAAAGGATTTACTGCCAATGGGATTTGGACCGGATAATATAAAAAAATAAATTTGTTAGGAGATGAACATGGAAAAGATATTAGAATTATCTGAATGTGGAAAACTTAAAGACAACAAAGCAATTTGCAATGGAGATAACATTGAGATGAAAAACTCTAGTATCATATTTTCAGGAAAAGGTAATATTTTGGTGCTGGATAATCATGTGAGACTGGTTAACAGCAAAATTCATTTTAAGGGAGATAATTGTGTTGTTTATTTAAGAAATAATCCGAAAAATGATTATTATTTAAACATTGCAGTGAGTAATGAAAACTGTGTTTATATTGGAGAGCGAAACTACTTTAACGGAACACTGAATATGGTGGTGTCGGAATATCAGAATATTTTAATAGGTGATAACAGTGTGTTTGCTTTTGGTATTTGGATGCGGACTGGAGATGCACATGCGTTATATGATATTCACACCAGAAAGAGAATTAATTACGGAAAATCCATTCTTGTGGGAGACCATGTGTGGCTGGGGCAGTCGGTAATGGTTTTGAAAGGAACACAGTTTGGGTCTGGTGCAGTATTGGGTGGAGGAAGTCTGATATCCAACAAAGTTGTCCCTTCGCATACACTGTTTGCTGGGAATCCGGCAAAGAAATTAAAAGAGAATGTGGCACATTTAAATTGGGGTGTACATGGCTGGACCAAAGATAAGATGGAATTGTATGATGAGATGAACGAAGAAGTGTATGTATATGAAAAACCAGAAAAAGAATGTAAGAGTTTAAAGAAAATTGATCAGTTGCTAAAGGAAAAAACAAAGGCAGAGGATAAGTTGGAAATTATTCAAAAGTATCTGGTAGAAGAGAAAGACGCAAATAGGTTTTATATTGGAAAAGAGAGTAAGCGAAAAGGTATTTTCAGGTAAAAGGTTTTGTTACCTGTAGAAAATAATTATGCATAAAATGAAAGAGGTGTGCTATGAAAAATTATTCAGAAAATCCAAATAAACAATACCATATTCAAGTGGGAAAAGGAGAGGTTGGACGATATGTCATTATGCCGGGAGACCCAAAGCGGTGCGAAAAGATTGCGCAGTATTTGGAAAATCCGATTTTGATTGCAGATAATCGGGAATATGTAACATATACGGGAACATTGGATGGGGTAAAAGTTAGTGTGACATCCACAGGAATTGGTGGACCATCTGCTGCGATTGCCATGGAAGAACTTTGTCGTTGTGGTGCAGATACATTTATCCGAATAGGAACTTGTGGTGGGATGCAGACAGAGGTAAAAAGTGGTGATATTGTGATTGCCACAGGCGCAATTCGTATGGAGGGTACCAGCAGGGAATATGCCCCAATTGAGTTTCCGGCGGTGGCAGATATTACAGTAACGAATGCATTGACAAAAGCGGCAAAGGAGAAAGAATATTCTTACCATGTGGGAGTGGTTCAGTGCAAGGATTCTTTTTATGGGCAGCATGAACCGGAAACAAAACCAGTGAGTTATGAACTGCAGAACAAATGGGAGGCGTGGAAAAGACTTGGCTGTCTGGCATCAGAAATGGAATCGGCAGCATTGTTTATTGTAGCAAGTTATTTGAAGGTAAGAGCTGGTTCCTGTTTTCTTGTGGTGGCAAATCAGGAGAGAGAAAAACAGGGATTGGAAAATCCTGTGGTACATGATACGGATATGGCGATTCAGACAGCAATTGAGGCTGTTAGAAATTTAATTCGTGAAGATAAATAGACTTGATTTGTTATAGTGTGTGGAAGAATGTAGTTTGTTCAATAGGAGGAGAGGGATGAAAATAGAAGAACTAAGGAAAATGCCTAAAATAGAATTACATTGTCATCTGGATGGTTCTCTTAGTAAAGAGTTTATAGAAAGAAGATTATCAAGGAGTGTGTCCAGGCAGGAATTAAGTGTCTCAGATGACTGCAACAGTCTTGCAGAGTATTTGGAAAAATTTGATTTGCCGATAAAGTGTCTGAGGGATGAAAAAGGATTGGCTGAAGCTGGTTATGATGTGCTGGAAACCATGAGTGAAGAAAATGTGATTTATGCAGAAATCCGTTTTGCACCATTGTTGTCAGTAACGGAAGATATGGATGTGAAACAGATAATTCAGTCTCTATTGTCAGGTTTAGAAAAAGGAAAACAAGACTTTGGAGTAGAATATAATGTGATTGTATGCGCTATGAGACATCACAGTTTGGAGCAAAATTATGAAATGATAAAAACTGCCAGCAAATTTTTAGGAAAAGGTGTGTGTGCAGCGGATCTTGCAGGAGCAGAAGCACAGTATCCTATGGCAGAATTTATGGAGTTGTTTCAGAAGGTTAAAGAATTGGGGATGCCATTTACAATCCATGCAGGAGAATGTGGAAACCCGCAGAATATTGAAGATGCATTGATTGCAGGGGCAGGACGGATTGGCCATGGAATTGCAATGAAAGGAAGACGGGATATACAAGAAATTGTAAGAAATCACGGTGTAGGAGTT
>CANPET010000062.1 GCA_947573465.1 uncultured Eubacterium sp. | reverse complement strand
GCAACAGTATGGGTAGATGGAACTGAAGTTGTAAAACATAAAGGCGGGTTTCTCCCATTTGAGGCAGATATTACAGAAATGATTGAGCAGTCTCCTTTAGAGGAGCATCGTGTGACAGTTGCACTCAGTAATATCCTTGACTGGACATGCATTCCTTGTGGAGAGATTATTCATAAAGAAGGACCGGGGTATCCGGAAGGTTTTCATTATCAGGAAACTTACTTTGATTTCTATAATTACTCAGGATTACACAGACCGGTAAAACTGTACACAACACCAAAGAAATACATTGAAGATATTGTTATTAAAACAGAGATAAAAGAAAATGAGGCAGTTGTAAAAGCGCTTATCACTTCTACAGATGAAATATGTGTGGTAAAAGTTGTTGATGAGGCAGGAAATATTGTGTCAGAGAAAGCTGTGGAAAAATGTCTGAACGATGAGAATAAGTGGTATGTAGAAACAGAAATTGTAAATCCGCATCTTTGGAATCCGGGAGCTGCTTATCTTTATCAACTAAAAGTAGAAGGTGAACATGATACATATGCAGAGCAGTTTGGACTCAGAACAATAGAAGTGACGGATAAAGCTTTCCTGATTAATGGGAAAGAGTTTTATTTCCAGGGATTTGGTAAGCATGAAGATAGTGATGTACATGGAAAAGGAATGGATGAGGCGCTCAACATCCGTGATTTTAATTTGCTAAAATGGATGGGAGCAAATTCGTTCAGAACGTCCCATTATCCATATTCTGAAGAGTTGATGATGCTGGCTGATCGAGAAGGGTTTGTAGTCATTGATGAAGTGCCGGCTGTAGGAATGTGTTTCTGGGATGGAAACAGTGTTTTTGCAGGAAACAGAGTCAATGATGACACATTGGTACATCATAAAGATATGCTGACAGATATGTATAATCGTGACAAAAATCATCCATGTGTTATGATGTGGAGTGTGGCAAATGAGGCTGCAACCCATGAAGAAGGGGCTGTACCATATTTTAAAGAGGTTATAGAGACGATGAGAAGTCTGGATGATACCAGACCAGTTACTATGGTGCATACGACGGGACCTGATGGGGATAAAGTCAGTCAGTGGCTCGATGTTATCTGCGTAAACAGATATTATGCATGGTATACAGATCACAGTCATCTGGAAGTTATCGGACTTCAATTAGAGAATGAGATGAACAAATGGTACAACAAGTATCATAAGCCAATTATTATGAGTGAGTATGGTGCAGATACAATTGCAGGATACCATAAGACACCGGCAGTAGCATTCACGGAAGAATTTCAGTGTATGTATATGAATGAATTCCATAAGATATTTGACAAACTGGAATTTATGATAGGAGAGCATCCATGGGCTTTTGCTGATTTCCAGACAAAGCAGGGATTGAACCGTGTGGATGGAAACAAAAAAGGAATCTTTACCAGAAACAGACAACCGAAGATGTCAGCATATATGTTGAAGGAGAGATGGAGTGAAAGATTAAAATATATCAAACAAACTGATTAAATTTGTCACTATACAAAAGTAAATGCATATGTTAGTATATGTTCAATCCTAAAAAGAATAAAAACATTGAAGAGGAATAGTAACTGGTAAGCGGATTTCAGAGAGATGTCGGAAGGTGTGAGACATTAGATGTGAACCGGTGAACTCGCCTCAGAGTTTCTGGCTGAAGCTTATAATAACATTGTTATGAATAGTGTGTAGGTTTGGACGGATTTCCCCGTTATAGGAACAGATGTTTATGCATCTGATAAGAGCATGTATTACATGAAACAGAGTGGTACCGCGTATGTAAAGTTTACGTCTCTGTGCTTCTATTGAAGCACAGAGACGTTCTACGTGATGGCAATGAGCCATGCAATCGAAAAATTAAATATCACGTTGCAAGCTTGCTTGCAAAAGTGAATATTTAATTTTTCGATTATAGGGCGAAAGCCCACGACCGAGATGAAACGAAGTGGAATCGAGGTACGCATGGCTCATAGGTAGTAGCATGCATAGGAAAGATATGTTTATTGAGTTTTAAAGTAAATTATATTAATATGTATATAAAAATACTAGCAAACAATATATTTTTATATACATACAGATTACTTATTAAAAAAGAAAGAGGTAGTATTATGAATTACAACAAGTATACAAGACAATACTTTATGCCAGAGAACCCTACGTATGACTGGGTGAAAAAAGAGTATATCGATAAGGCTCCAATATGGTGCAGTGTAGATCTTCGAGATGGAAATCAGGCGCTGATTGAGCCTATGAGTCTGGATGAAAAGTTAGAGTTCTTCCAGATGCTTGTAGATATTGGATTCAAAGAGATAGAGGTAGGTTTTCCGGCAGCATCAGAGACAGAGTACAATTTTATGCGTGCTTTGATTGAGAGGGACATGATTCCTGATGATGTGACTGTTCAGGTTTTGACACAGGCAAGAGAGCATATTATCAAGAAAACATTTGAGGCTGTGAAAGGTGCGAAACATGCAGTGATTCACCTTTACAACTCTACATCTTTAGCACAGCGTGAGCAGGTATTTAAGAAGAGCAAGGAAGAAATAAAGCAGATAGCTATAGATGGAGCGAAGTTATTAAATGAGTTGGCAGCAGAAGTAGATGGAAATTTCTCCTTTGAGTACAGTCCGGAAAGTTTCTCAGGAACAGAGATGGACTACGCATTAGATGTATGTAATGCAGTGTTAGATGTGTGGCAGCCAAAGAAAGATAATAAAGTGATTATTAATCTTCCTGCTACAGTGGAAAATGCAATGCCACATGTTTTTGCAACACAGATTGAATATATGCACAAGAATTTGAAATATAGAGATGCAGTGACAATTTCCGTTCATCCGCATAATGACAGAGGTTGTGGTGTGGCAACAGCAGAACTTTCTATTTTAGCAGGTGCAGACCGTATCGAGGGAACACTGTTTGGTAACGGTGAGAGAACCGGTAATGTGGACATTGTGACATTAGCAATGAACATGGTTTCCCATGGGGTGAATCCAAATCTGGAATTTGGCAACATGCCGGAAATCGTTAAACTGTATGAGAGAGTTACCAGAATGGAAGTAAGCAAACGTCAGCCATATGCAGGTGATTTAGTGTTTACAGCATTTTCAGGCTCTCATCAGGATGCTATTTCAAAAGGAATGGCTTGTAAAGAAAAAGATCCAAAGGGAATGTGGAATGTACCATATCTTCCAATTGACCCGGTAGATGTAGGAAGAACCTATGACTCGGATGTGATTCGTATTAACAGCCAGTCCGGCAAAGGCGGTGTAAGCTATATCTTAAAACAGAGTTTTGGATTATCTATACCGGAGAAGATGCGTGAAGAAATCGGATATAGTGTGAAACATGTTTCTGACAAAGAGCATAAAGAGTTATCTCCGGAATGGGTTTATCAGATATTCGAGGATAAATATATTAACGAAAACAGTGTGTTTACTGTTCCTGAGGCACATTTCCAGCAGAAGAACGGTATTATGGCAGAAGTAACGATTGCACAGGAAGACAAGGTCCGTATTATTAAACATACAGGAAATGGACGCCTGGATGCAGTCAGCAACGCATTTAAACAGTATTTTAATATTAGTTATGAGCTTTCTGTATATGAAGAACATTCATTATCCAGAGGTTCTTCCTCAAAGGCTGTTTCTTATGTAGGAATCTGTTGTCAGGGTAAGATGTACTGGGGAGTAGGAATTGATGAAGATATTATAAAATCTTCCATACATGCTCTTGTAGTAGCTGTAAATCATTTGGTAAAGTCAACAGGGGATCAGGGTTGCCAGGATGAAAGATTAACAGAGATTATTAACTATATTAATACAAATTATCTGACTGTAACATTAGATGAGTTAGAAGAACATTTCCATCTGTCAAAACCATATTTGTCAAAATATATTAAAGATAAGTCCGGAAAAACTTTTGGAGAGTTAGTTAAGAATGTTCGTATGAAAAAAGCAAGAACATTACTAAAGGGCGGTAACATGACTGTGGAGACAATTGCAGAGAAAGTTGGATATCAGAATGTGGAACATTTTAACAGACTCTTTAAGGCAAAATATGGAATGACACCGGTACAATTCAGAAATAGTAAAAATTAGAAAATTAGGAAAGTGCTATAAAAAGTATGAATTGTGATAAAAATGTGTTATGATAAATTTATTATCATGTAGAGGAGGAAATAGCATGAAGAATATTAAAATGAAACTTATGGCACTGATAGTAGTTGTTGCTATGGTATTTTCCGGTTGTGCATCTATCAATTTGGATGTGGTAATTAATTCTGATGGAAGCGGAAAGGCACAAATGACGATGCGTTTGGATAAGGCAGTTTTGAATACGGAACTAAAGAAACAGGGAATGACAGATGCAATGTTGTCAGCTTATTGGAAAGAGTTGGAGCAGACATACAAAGAGACAGGTGTTAATGCAAGAAATGTTACAGTAGAAGGTAAAGAATATCTTCAGATTCAGCAGATTCAAAAACTGAGAAAAGGAAAACTTGCATCAGATTTAGGCATTTCAGATAATTCTTATGTTACAACAGATACATTCTATACAGAAATTGACACAAAAGAGCTGATGGGCGATACAGGTGACTTGGGAGAAATGGGAGCAATGGCTAGTTCGATTGATATGAGCAAAATTACTTTTGAAGTATCTGTAGTAATGCCAAATGATATTGTTAAGACAAATGGAACAATCTCTGAGGCAGACAAAAAGACTGTAAAGTTCAATGCACCAATGGGAAAGAAATCTGTTTTGTTTGCAACAACAGGTGGCAATGTTACATTAGAAAGTATTCAAAAGAAGGTTAAAGCATCGAATACGGTTGCAAAGCCGAAATTGAAAAAGGTCAAGGCAAATAAAGTTAAGAAGAACGCCAAGAGTGCTTCTATTACAGTAAAGTGGAGCAAAGTAAAAGGTGCGAAAAGATACGAAGTTAATGTTGCAACTAGTAAAAAGTTCATAAAGAGTGTTAGTTTTAAGTCGACTAAGAAGAATTCGATTACAATCAAGAAGTTAAAGAAAAATAAAAAATATTATATACAGGTTGTAGCAGTGAAGAAGAATTTGGCTGGTACAGATGTTTATAGTAAACCGGCAAAGAAAACTGTTAAAACGAAAAAATAATAATCATAAAGAGGCGGGTGCATTTTATATGCATCCGTTTTTTATTATTTACTAACATATATATATTTGATATAATTTCAATGAAATGGTAAGATATTGTCGGAAATAAAAACAAGGGAGATGTGAATGTTAGATACAAGAGGCGGAACAAAGCGCTGTTCTGAAAACGGGGTGAAAAAAGCGAAATTATCTGTAGGCAAGACGTTAGTATTAGGTATTATGGCGGGATTCTTTATTGCTATCGCAGGAAATGTAGCAATGCTGATTTCATTGTCAGTAAATCATACTGTCGTTTCAAAATTGATAGAGGCTGCTGTTTTTCCGTTAGGCTTAATCTTGGTTGTTTATAATGGAGCAGAATTGTTTACGGGAAATAATCTTATGATTATTTCAGTATATGAAAAGAAAATAAAAATAAGAGAATTATTGGAAAACTGGATTGTGGTATACATTGGAAATCTTATCGGTTCTTTATTTGTAGCGGCAATGTTTGCGTTAGGAGATGTTTACTCACGGTTTGAACATACATATGCAGAAAGGATTATATCAACAGCAGCCGGTAAATGCCAGATGTCTTTTGATTCAGCGTTTTTTAAAGGATTGGTTTGTAACATATTAGTATGCTTTGCAGTTATGTTATCTGTAATGATAGAGAATAATTTAGGGAGAATCGTAGGAATGTTCTTTCCTGTAATGATATTTGTATTTTGTGGATTAGAGCATAGTATCGCAAATATGAGTTATATCAGTGGTGGGTTGTTTGCTGATATGGTATATGGAAATATGGGAGTAAATACCGCTGGATTAACGTGGTATAAATTCTTTGTGGGAAATTTACTTCCGGTTACTTTGGGGAACATTGTAGGTGGTATCACGGTAGGAAGTACATATTGGTATATCAGCAGGCAGGAAACAGCGAAAGAGTGCCAGTAGGAAAGCAGAAAAGAACGAATAGGAAAACATAATATAATTGTGTTGACATATTCTCTATATAATAGTAGTATTGTTTTGAAAATAAATATTTTCTCTTATTCAGAGTGGTGGAGGTACAAGGACCAGTGAAGCCACGGCAACCCCGACATAGTCAGGAAGGTGCCAACCTGAGCAGACGAAAGTCTGACCAATAAGAGGATTTGAATACCTTGATTTCAAGTCCACTGCGTTGCAGTGGTTTTTCTTTTGGAGAAAAATCCTAAAAGATGAGTAGAAGAAAAGCTACTCGTTTAAGAGAAATATTAGATTATTACAATCAACAGATACGGAGAGGAGAAAAGTGATGGAGAAAAGATTATTTACATCAGAATCAGTAACTGAAGGACATCCGGATAAAATCTGTGACCAGATATCCGATGCCATATTAGATGAATTAATGAGACAGGACCCAATGAGCCGTGTAGCTTGCGAGACAAGCATTACCACAGGACTTGTATTGGTTATGGGAGAGATTACTACAAAAGGATATGTGGATATTCAGAAAGTAGTAAGAGAGACTATCAGAGAGATAGGATATGATAGAGCAAAATATGGATTTGACTGTGATACCTGTGGAGTGATTACAGCCCTTGATGAACAGTCAGCAGATATTGCTATGGGCGTGGACAAGGCTTTAGAAGCAAAGGAAAATAAGATGTCAGATGCTGACATTGATGCTATTGGCGCAGGTGATCAGGGAATGATGTTTGGATATGCTACAAATGAGACGGAAGAGTTGATGCCATATCCAATTGCATTAGCACATAAATTAGCATTGAAATTAACAGAAGTAAGAAAGAATGGTACATTAAATTATCTTAGACCTGATGGAAAAACACAGGTGACAGTAGAATATGATGAAGATGGTAAGCCGGTAAGACTGGATGCAGTGGTACTTTCCACACAGCATGATGCAGAAGTAACACAGGAGCAGATTCATGAAGATATTAAAAAGTATGTATTTGACCCGGTACTTCCGGCAGAAATGGTTGATGAAAATACAAAGTTCTTTATTAACCCAACTGGACGTTTTGTAATTGGTGGACCAAATGGAGATAGTGGATTGACAGGACGTAAGATTATTGTTGATACTTATGGTGGATATGCCCGTCATGGCGGTGGTGCTTTCTCTGGAAAGGACTGCACAAAGGTAGACCGTTCTGCTGCATATGCTGCAAGATATGTAGCAAAAAATATTGTAGCAGCCGGATTGGCTGATAAATGTGAGATTCAACTATCGTATGCTATCGGTGTAGCACATCCGACATCTGTTATGGTAGATACATTTGGCACAGGAAAAGTAAGCGATGAAAAGTTGGTAGAAATCATTCGTGAGAACTTTGATTTAAGACCGGCAGGAATTATCAAAATGTTAGACCTTCGCAGACCAATTTATAAGCAGACTGCGGCCTATGGACACTTTGGAAGAAATGATTTGGATTTGCCATGGGAGAAGACAGATAAGGCTGAGGAATTGGCAAAGTTAGTTTAAAAAATTATTGAAATAAGATAGGCTTTAAAGTAAAATAAAATTATTGTTTTTGGTTTAAGGAGAGAAGCACATTTCCCGAAGGGGAGGTGTGCTTTTTGCGTGGGGAAATAGTTTAAAAAAATGAAGATGAAAGGAATTATATATGTGTGATAATGTAAAAATAAAAAAGGATTTAAAAGGAAATTTGGTTGTACAAATTGATGAGATTATTTTCAAAAATAAGCAAAACATTGATTGGAAGGAAGTGGAAAAGTATGCAAGAAAATATATAAATGAAGTATGTTATATTGCAACAGATAAAGAGTATATAAATATTGCATCGGATTTTCCAGATGAATTTGCTCATTCTAATGACACAGAGAGACTTAGGGGAGGTAATGCAAAGGCAAAAGCAAACTCTGTTCAAGGAATAAAAGAGATATTGGAAATAGCTAGTAATAAAAGATATAAAGAGAATTATACTACGAAACATAAAGAGGATGCGCAAAAGGGGTGGTATAGATATACCTCTAGAATTTCGTTACCAATATATAAAGAAAATGATATTGAAAAATATAATGTGAATTTGGTGACTGTATTAGTAAGGCATGCAGCAAATGGGAAAAAATATCTATATGACTTGGTAAATATAAAAAAAGAAGCAGAGTATCCCGCTTGAGCAAGAGCTGTACGGTCGCAAACCTACTTCTTTACTAGAATAGTAATATAAATAAGAATAGAAGTCAAGATAGAAAGTATTGAAAACAGATGAATTTTAGAGTAAAATAAGATTATTGTTTTTGGTTTAGGAAGAGAAGCACATTTCCCGAAGGGGAGGTGTGCTTTTTGCGTGGGAAAATATAGTTGACAATATGTTTCATACGACATATTATAGAAAGGAGAAGAGATGAAGAAA
>CANPET010000061.1 GCA_947573465.1 uncultured Eubacterium sp. | reverse complement strand
GGGTTAAGAAGATAACAAAACTCAATTACAAACCTACAGGTCTTGCCGTAACACAAAGTGGAACAAATGCTATTATTAACTGGACTGCACCAACAGATGCAGGTGCAGAAGGATATGAAGGTGTTGGATATTCTGTAAAAGTTGGTGATACAACAATTGTAGGACCATTGGTAGATACAACTTATACTTTTGATATGGGAGAATTGCCATATGGAAGTTATGAAGTAACTGTAAATACAGTTGATAAGGATGGAAAGGTTCTTGATTTTGCAACAACAACATTGCAGTATAAAGATCCAGAAGCTGTCAGCAGTACACTACAGGTTAAATATCAGTGGGAAGGTCTTAGAAGAGAAGTTTTATCATGGGATAAAGTAGAGAATGCTACAGGATATGCAATTTATGCTGATGGAAAACTTTTTGAGACAACAACAGATTTAAGTATGAATGTCAGAGCTTTTGCATATGCAAACAATAACAATGCAAATGGACAGCCAACAACAGTTGGACATCATACAACAAAGGTTGTAGCATTATTTAATGATGCTGAGGCTCCGGCATATGATGAAATTAATCCCAAACATGTAATTGGTGAGGATAGTTTTGATTTATATGTAAACTATATTTTCGGTAGATTTACTGACATATGGAATAAAAATAAAGAATTGAGTTTATGGGCATTTACAATCTGTGAAGAGGAATGTGAACCTGTAAACGATAAGGGTGGAATTGATAAAGGTGCAAGTGCAAAAGCAACATTCAACCCGGATGGTTCTGCAAATCTTGTAATTAATGATGTTGGTAAACATAGAACATTTGAAAGTATGGATGAAGGCAAGCGGGGAGAACAGGCATGGACTATTAAGGTAGGTTCTTATAATGCACCTGTTACAAAAGGACAGTTAGTACATTTAGCATATGATATTAAAGGACCAGCTTCATTAATTGGTCAGCAAATCAGAATTAAATTATGTCCTGATGAGGCAGATGAAAATGGAGTTTATTTAGAAGCAGAATATTCTAATAAATATTATACATTTGAGGATGATGGAGAAGGTGGAGCAGTTCTTCACTTTGCTGAAAGTTTTGAATCCACAAATGATACATATGATATGTTCTTTGGATTAGGATTGTTACAGGACCCGGATGATGAAAATAAAGAGCCTATTGAACTTGAAATTTCAGAATCTGATACAACAAACATTTATGGTGTTAAGAGCGTAACAGCGTCACCGGTTTATCCTACAGCAGTTACTGAGACGGGAGATCCGGATCACACGAAGCATGGAATCATGGTACAGTGGGAAACAGATGTACCATTCCGTTTACGTAAAGATTATAAATATGAAGTTTATATTAATGGTGAAAAGACAACAACAGGTATTCATGATGGTCAAACAGTATCACCAGATGATGCCATAACAGGAACTGTGTGGTATGACTATGAATGTGGCGGAGATGCTGGTAAAGAATATACTGTTGAGGTTCGAAGCCTTTATAATGGAACTGAGACTGCCAGGGCAACAGCAACCGCTGTTGTTAGAGACAGAAGTTATCCGGACTTAGTAATCTCTAATATGGTGGTTAAAAATAATGATGTTCAGGAATACTATACTGGTGATAGAGTACCAGTTGATGTTACAATTAAGAATATCAGTACAATTGATGCAGTAGCTGCGGATAAGGGTGAGATAGCAGTACATCTTTATTTGAAAAAAGCTGATGGAACTTTAACAGGACAAAAGGATTACTTTATTATTGATGATACAGATGCGGATGGTAATAAAGTACTAAAGGCCGGACAGGAAGTTACAAAGACCATGTATTATACAGTGGACAGTGCTGATGCCGGAGAGTCGTGGAGATATACATTTGTAGCACGTGCTGATGCAGATGGAAAAGTTAATGAGGGTCGTTATGAAGATAATAATGACTATGTAAGAACTTTCATTTTCCCAGAAAGGCCAGATCCAGTTGAATTCCACAATGATGGTAAAGATATCAGCATTACATGGCCAGGTTCTGATTATGCAGACCATTATGTAATCAATTATATGTCTAATGGACAAGAAAAGAGTATAACAACAAGAAATAATGATACTACTTATGTATTGACAGAGGTTTTAGATAACAATACGACAGTTGATGTATATTCTGTCCGTGCAAATGGTGCGCAGGTTATCCGAGCTACAGGAACAGCATTAGCAGATTTGGCATTGATTAGTGTTAAGCCTACAGCAACGGATGCAGTTATTTACGCAGACAGAGATAATGAAGTAGCATTCACAGTTAAGAATGTTGGTTTCGCAAAAGCTTCCGGTAACTTTGCAGCAAAAGTAGAGGATGGTAATGGCTATGGTTTTACACCAGATGGTGATGATTCTGTAGTAAATCCAAATGAGGAAGTTGTTATTAAGACAGTCAATGGTGTTGGAGCAGGAAAATATGCTGATAAAATTGGACAGTTAATTACTGTTTGGGCAAATGTTGATGATGCATCAGACGGTGAAGGTAATCATTACATTGCTGAGGTTGATGATTATCTAGGAGTGGATCGTACAAGAAACAACTTTAAAGAGTTTACTTTTGCCATTCTTAATGAAGGTAAATTAACATTAAATGCTCCTACAGCAGAGAATGATAAGGTTACAGCTACATGGACCGATGAAAATGTGGGTGAAGGTAAGTTGACAGCAGAAGGATACCAGTTGGTATATATTTCTAATGGTGAGACAAAGACAGTAGATGTAACAGGAAATGAATATACTTTTGAAGAGCCAATTGATAATAATACAGAAGTAAAGGTTATGGCTAAGTATGAAGGACTGGAAGATTATTACAGAATCGCAGGACAGACATCATTAGCAGACCTTGTTATTGAGAGTGTAACTCTACCGGAAAATGCTTACTTAGAAATTTCATTTAATGCAGTAGTTAAGATTAAGAATCAGGGTACAGCACAAGTTCCTGCAACTTCTGAGGTGTTTGAAGAAGGTTATGGCGGTTGGATTATTGTTGGAATGAACAATGCTAATTTCATTAATGAAAATGGAAATCCAAATAACCATTACATTTCAGCCCATACAGCAAAGGGATTGCTGGCTGGTGCAAGTACAGACATTACACTTTCAGGTATTACTGCTACTGCAGTAAACTTAGATCCGGGACATGATGTTCAGATTAAGGTAGATGCTCCGGGATTTGCAGAGGCAGATGCAAACGGATTTATTACTGAAAGTAATGAAGATAACAATACACACAATGTAGACATTAAAGTTGAAGAAAAACCATATGTTCAGAATAAAGAAATGGATTGGACTCCTCTTTATGATGAAACAGATCCTACAAAACAGACACCTTACGAATTCAAAGTTGCCAATGTAACACAGCCGGCACATATTGAATATAAGGTACTTGATACTTCATATACAGATGTGGATTATGCAGATATCTTTAAACAGTATAACGGATATAATACAGAATGGTTCTCAATGGGCATGGGTGCATTGGATGAAGAACATCTGATGTTCAAAGAAACAGAAAAAGGATTTGTAACATTAACAGAGTTTGCACAGGTTAAAGCGGAACTTTGTGAAAATTATCAAGATTACAAAGGTACAGAAAATGATGCAAATTATGTAATGTTATCAACAACAAAAGATATTATAGATATGGAAGGAAATGTGCTTGTAGCAGCAAACAGTGGTGGTGCAGCTGGTTCCCGAATGATTTACAATGGTCAGGGATTCAATTTCTATGCAAACAGTTATGCTACTGGCAAGTACTACATCTATAAGATTAAGAATCAGGAAAATGGACAGTTTGTAACAGTAGCATTAAGAGTTGTTGGTGAAAATGGTCAATGGACAAAGGTACTGCCAACAGATGATACAAATCCGGATGCTTTATCATTCTGGTATCATGGAGAACATTGTGGTTTAATGGAAGAAGGTTTAAAAACATCTAATGATACAAAACCTTATCTGGTAAAAGGTGCAATGTACTATGACGGTAGTGATTTAGGTCTTGCAACAATCACATGTTATGGTGGTGGTTATCTAACATTAGTACCAGATACAACAGAACCTCTTGGAGCACAGGGTGAGTGGAAGATTCAGATTGTACGTGCAGACGTAGATGCTGATGGTAACTTTGTAAAACCAACAGAGGAAATTACCGATGAGAATTCAAAAGTAATTACAAGAGTTCCGGGACAGTTTAATATTCAGGGAGACAGACTTCTTTTGAAATTACCGGAATTATTGCAGGATTTACCAATTCATAGTGCAAAAGGTGGACAGAAGGATGAAAATTATTTCTTCATGAAATTGTATTCAGACACAACAAAGAGACCTGATGAGTACGTTGAAATTCCTATTATGATTCGGGCTGATATTCCTCAGATTGAGGCACCTCAGGGTGTTATTGCAAAGATACGTAAAAATACAAACGATAGATCAATATTAACAGTTTCATGGAATGAGACAGCTAATCAGGTAGGATATGACTACCACTATGATGTTCAGGTATTTGATAAAGAAGATGGAAAACTTATTGGAGAAGTAAAAGATGCTACTCCAGCACAGGCACATGCATTTGATGTAAATGACTATGCGATCGATGAAACTTCAACAGTTTTTGTGAAAATTACTGCAAACTGGTGTGGTCAGTCTACAGCTTATACAGAAGTTGTTGAGAACAAATACGAAAAAGGTTGGAGACCAATCGGTGGTAATGATGAAATTGATGTACATGCAGGAAAGACAGCAGATACAAAAGTTACTGTATTAGGAAAATTCTCTTTCTACGATGATGTGGTGAATAACCATACATATACTGTTGTAGGATATAATGGAATGTACATGAGTCTGACAGGTAACCCGGATTATATTGGTGGAGATCCTGATGATGAGACAACACAGGCAAAAGTACACATTTCAAAGGGCGTTACCAGTGAAGCAGAACTGGATACAATGACAGATGATGATTATACTGATGAAACAAATGATGTTTATTTATATGCAGATGGTATGATGCAGATTAATACACAGAATCAGTTCCAGGTAACTTATCAGACAACTTACTATAATGTTAAAGTTATCAAGGGCGAAAATGTATCTGTTATTAAGATGAAAGTTGAAGTAACACCAGGTGATGTGGAACTTAAGGCATTCCAGATGAATACGGATACATCAGAAGGTGCGGTTTCAGAATTTAATCCTTCCTTCAGAACGGTATCAAGAGCAAGTAAAGTCGTTGCAGTAGGTGATCCTATTCCAGTAGAAGAAAACGGTCAAGTAATCAATAACTATCCAATTGCTTCTGTTCAGTCTTATGGTACTCTATACTCAGTAGATGAGGAATTGTCTGGTAATACTCTGACCACAGAACAGAAATTAGCGAAGATGCAGTTTAGTTCAGGAAAGTATGATGCAGAGATGTTTAAGGCTGGTATGAGTGTTGAAACCAGTGAGGGTACAGGTATATATGCATATGGAGCTACAGCAGATGTAGGAACATTGAAGAATTGGTCGAATGCTACAGATAAAAATTCATTCTACTATGCATTAACATTCAAGGCAAAAACATACTACCTTGATATGTTAGATAAAGATTATACGTTGCGTGCTTATGCTGTAACTGAGGATGGCGATATTGTATATGGTAAAAATATTGCTACAACAAGTATTTACAAAATTGCAGAAGTGTTGTATAATGGCGAACTGATGAGTGCAAAGTCATCACATGATTTCTTGTATGACCATGTATTAAACATTGTATACATTAAGAATAACAGACAGAAGATTGCAAATGCTATGGTTAGAGCATTAGGAGTTACTTCAACGAAAGATGAGAAATATGCACTGATCAATAATATGTATAAAGATTTATATCGATATATTACATTGACAGGTGTTTATAAGGTCGACAGATATTATAAACGAGAAGCGTTTGTATGTAAGACGCAGACAAATGGTCAGGATACAGAGAAAGCATTGCTTGAATTTCTGAATACAGTCACAACAGATGGCAAGAAATATACAACTGTTGCCGATTGGATTGTAAATGAGACAGTGAATCATGACAAAGACAAGACATGTATTGGTTTCTATAAAAAAGTTGAGTTTGTTAATAAGACGACGCTTGTAGAAGGGTCAGATATTTAGGAAACTGAATGAAATGTAGCAAGTATATCTTAGGAGGAATGTAAAATGAGGAAAACAGGGGAATACGAGACTCCCGAAATTGAAGTTACTAGATTCGAATTAACAAGAGGTATCATGGATGTAATTGGTGGTGGCGGTAATGATGATGGTGATGAGGTGTTTGATGAAAACGTCGGATCAAATCCGGATGATGGAGGAGATTTACCATTTCCAACCGACTAAAAAGATTGCTTAGAAACTATTTATAATTATATAAAGAGAGAGGTTATTATATCAATTAGATATTGGTATAAGAGCCTCTCTTTTTATGTATTGCAATCAGGATAGTGTTGTAAGATTAATATTATATTGATTCGATGCAATGACCTTTTTAATTTTGAAAAGAAGGAAAGGGAGAGAAATACTATAACTAAAAAATAGTTTGATAAACGAGTTGAACTCATTGAAAACAGATGATATTATATGTGTAAGAATAAGTTTGATATTAGATTTAATATAGCAAAAATGGCGATAGGATATTTATTTTCATTTTTTATAGATATTACAATGTGTTAAGAGAGGATCAGATGGAGGAAAATCTATGCTAGTCAGAACGTATAAGAATATTATTGAGTTTTTTAAAGGAAGCAATGGATATTCAAGTTTTTCAGATTTGAAAAATAAAGGTGTCACAGCCGTGCAGCTTAGGGAATTGGAGCAGGAAAATGTGGTGGAGAAGTTTGCCAGAGGGTGGTATTGGTGTAGAGAATGTGGATTTGAAAAACCTAAGGATTATAAGTATATAGAAATTGCCAAGGTATACCCAAAATCCGTTATTTGTATGGAAAGTGCCTGTTTTTTAAATGGCATTATTGTTACAGAACCGGAAATTCCTACGATAGCAACGGAAAGAACTGATAGAGGAAAAATAGATTTGATATACCCGGTCAAACGCTATTATTTTCAGAATGTGAATCTAGAGGGAGAAATCAAGGAGATAATTACGGACTTTGGAAACTATCATTTTTATTCAGAAGAGCGTACTTTTTGCGATTGTATTAGAATGAAAGATAAAATAAATGAGAAGATTTACCTTGAAATATTAAATGCTTATGAGAAACAAACAAAAGGAAAAGAGAGAGTATATGCCTACGCAAAGAAATTGAGAGCGTTGCAAAATATTAAAAGAATAGAATCCGATGTCTGATAGCGAGAGAAAGTAACATAAAATATGTATTGACAAAGCAACAAACGATATGTATACTAAAAATGAAAAGCATATAGTACAAAAACAGAGAGGAGGAAGCATGGGTGAGAAAGATATTACAGAAAAGTTATTAGAGGAACATAATGATGTGTTTTCAGATATAGTGAATGTATTATTGTTTCAAGGGAAAAAAGTTGTGAAGGAAGAAAGTTTGTCAAATACAACAAATATCAGCCAGTATAAAATAGAGAATAAGATACATGAGCAGGAACGTGATGTATCGAAAATATGGAAGAAATCAGACAGAAAACGTGAAGTTATGGATGGGGAAAAAGAAAATAAGGTCTCAGAATATCAAAGGTTGGATGAAGAAGATGTCGTTATTGCAATGTATGGCCTGGAAAACCAAACAGAGATAGATAAAGAAATGCCTTTTCGTGTTATCGGATATGATGGAGCAAAGTATAGAAGTCAGGTGAACCGAAAAGAGAAGAGCAGACACTTTCCAGTAGTTACCATGGTGCTGTATTTTGGTGAGAGGCGCTGGGATAAGAACAAGTCGCTGTATGAAGGGATGATTGTGCCAGAGTACTTAGAGCCATATGTCAACGATTATAAGATTAATGTATATGAGATAGCGTATTTAACAGAAGAACAGGTAAATATGTTTACCAGCGATTTTAAAATGGTGGCAGATTATTTTGTGCAGATGAGAAAAAATAAAAATTATCAACCGTCGAAAGAGACGATAAAGCATGTGGATGAAGTCTTGAAACTGATGTCAGTATTGACAAAGGATGACAGATTTTTGAAGGTGCAACAAGGAAAGAAAGGAGAAGTTAAAAATATGTGTGAAGTATTGGACAGAGTGGAGAACAGAGGAATTGCAAAAGGGATTGAATTAGGAATCAGCCAAGGAATTCGTTCGACAATAGAAATAGCAAAGGAATATGGAGCGACAAGAGAAGGTCTCATAGAGAAAATAAAAGAAAAGTATTCGTTGTCAGATGCTGAGGCAAAAGAAAATGTAGATAAATACTATTCCTAAGACCAAAGGAGAAAGTATGGGTGAGAAAGATATTACAGAAAAGTTATTAGAGGAACATAATGATGTATTTGCAGATATAGTGAATGTATTATTGTTTCATGGGAAAAAGGTTGTGAAAGAAGA
>CANPET010000060.1 GCA_947573465.1 uncultured Eubacterium sp. | reverse complement strand
TTTTCAATTTGTCAACTGGTGGTTGCATCCCTTTATTTAAGCAAGATAATAGTACAAATAGTGCCCATCATCATGGGTCTGCTCTATATATACCATCTCGCCAATTTTTATATTATTATAATCAGATTTATTTCTGACAATAATTGCATCCTCTATCATTCCCTCATCTGTTCCACAAGTAACAAACCACTTTTGTTGTCTCATCACGGTCAAGTTCTCTGAATGCACTTTTCCAATTACTTTCAACTTCAAAATCTTAGATTTCTCAGGATTGTATATCACATCTCTTTCTATCATAAGCTCCAGCCATGATAGAAGATTCAGTCCTACAAAAGCACTGGCAATATAGAGAAACAATCTATATATTGTCTGTTCTTCTGAAAACATCCACGGTAAATTTAAGTGTGCAATCGCTTGAAAGATAAAACATATCAAGGCAAGGATAAAAAATACAATAAATCTTTTTATCCATGATTTGGTCATTTTATGTTTATATAAATCCTTTATCTCTTCCTGCTCCTCTTCATTCGCAATATGAAAATCAAGATCTCTGATATAAACTACTGCCATAATGCCTGCTCCCAGTTTTTCTATGCTCTCACTTTAATATGTGTCTCTCTTAACTGCTGCTCTGTTACCTCTCCCGGTGCACCGCACATTAAGTCCTGTGCATTACCATTCATTGGGAATGGAATCACCTCACGGATGTTCTCTTCATCACGAAGTAACATAATCATACGGTCAACACCTGGTGCCATACCCGCATGTGGTGGCGCACCAAACTGGAATGCATTATAAAGAGCACCAAACTTCTCTTTCAAATCATCCTCTGTATATCCTGCAATTTCAAAGGCTTTAATCATAATCTGTATATCATGATTTCTTACTGCTCCAGATGATAATTCAACACCATTACATACAATATCATACTGGTATGCAAGGATATCTTCCGGATTCTTTGTCTCAAGTGCTTCAAGTCCTCCTTGTGGCATTGAGAATGGATTATGTGTAAATATCATCTGCTTTGTCTCTGTATCATATTCATACATTGGAAAATCATTGATATAGCAGAACTTAAATGCATTCTTTTCAATTAAATCAAGTCTTTCTCCAAGTGCAGTTCTAATTTGTCCGGCATAAACAGATGCTGTCTTTTCTGTATCTGCGATAAAGAAGATTGTATCCAAAGGTTGAAGATTTCCCAATTCTCTGATTTCATCTTTCATATCTTCCGAAATAAATTTATCAATCGGTCCCTTGTATGCTCCATCTTCTAAAACTTCAAGATAACCAAGTCCACCCATTCCGATGCTCTGGGCAAACTTCAATAACTTCTCATGTTGTCCTTTTGACAACTTTTGATTAATAACAATAGCTCTAACTGTCTTTCCATGGAATGGTTTGAATGTACATCTCTGGAAAAAATCTGTTACGTCAATAATCTCTAATGGATTACGAAGGTCCGGCTTATCTGTACCATATTTCAGCATCGCTTCTTTATAACTGATAATCGGGAATGGTGCCTGTGTTACCTCATAACCTTCTGGTGCAAATTTATTAAATGTGTCTGCCAGCACTTCTTCACCTACTCTAAATACATCCTCCTGTGTAGCAAAACTCATCTCAAAGTCTAACTGATAGAACTCTCCAGGAGATCTGTCTGCTCTTGCATCCTCATCTCTAAAACAAGGTGCTATCTGAAAGTATTTATCGAAACCTGACACCATCAATAACTGTTTGTACTGCTGTGGTGCCTGTGGCAATGCATAAAACTTACCTTTGAATTTTCTTGATGGAACAATATAATCTCTTGCCCCCTCCGGTGATGATGCACAAAGAATCGGAGTCTGAATTTCTAAAAATCCCATATCTGTCATCTTCTGTCTTAAATAGGAGATAACCTTTGATCTAAAAATCATGTTATCCTTTACTTTTGTATTTCTTAAATCTAAATATCTGTACTTTAGTCTTACGTCTTCTCTTGTCTCCTTAGATGTCATGATCTCAAAAGGAAGCTGTGAATAAGTCTTTCCTAATACATCTACCTTCTTTGCATCTAATTCAATTGTTCCTGTCGGAATCTTTGGATTATATGTTTCTTCATCTCTATGTTCAATCGGTCCTTCTACAGAAATACAATCTTCCTTACTAAGTCCCTCTAATAATGATGTATCACGCATAACTACCTGCATTACACCATACATATCTCTTAAGTCAATAAATGATACCCCACCGTGGTCACGTATATTCTCAATCCAGCCTGCAATTTTGATAGTTTCTCCTACATTTGCTTCTGATAATTGATCCATTGTCACATCACGATAAATGTTGTTTGTGTTTACGTCCATTTCGTTCTCCCTTCATAATAAAATATATATTGAGCGTTTTATTTTCAAGTTTCAGGTAAAAGAAAACTCGTTCTTTATCAGAACGAGTCTTTTTATACTTCTCTAGCCGTCCTGAAAACTTTTCTCTCAGGACGAACCAATTATTACTAATTTGTCCGCGGTACCACCTGACTTACTACTTACGCAGCCACTCATCGGTGAGTTAAGGGTCTGTTCAACTCTCACCTGCTGTTTATCGTTCAGCTACGGCTCACCTACTAAAGCTCACCTAATCAGACATTTATTCTAATTACATTTCACTCTTTCAGATTGCTGCTCCGGAGTGTTATTCACCTTAATTCATTCTACAGGACTTCCACCAACACCTGCTCTCTGTCAGCGATAATTAAAGCTACTTCTCTCTTTCAACGCCATTAAACTTGATTATATAATATGAAAATAAATGTGTCAAATATTTTTACCACAACTTCTTATGAATATCTGCTTTAAAAAACATTTTATTTTTTGAAGAAGCATGGACTATCTCTATCTTTTCTCTTTTCACCAGACTATCAATATTTTGTCTGCTGCACTCCAAAATTTCACATGCCTCTGCTGTATTCACTAAATTCTTCTTAGCAAACTGCTTAAAGTATTCAATACTAATTGGGATATTTTCTCCCGCTTCGCGCAGAGTATTTCTTTCAATATAAATTACATTATTACAATTTAATTCATAACCACCCTGCATAACCCGAAAATCGTCCATATGTGCATTCACATATTTATGATCTATTGAAATTTTTTTAAGTTCATTCACTGAATATTTTCTCGTAGTTTCATCATTAAAGAAAACAAGAATCTCCTGTTTTGCAACAATGATATCTTTAATGTTCTTTTTCCATCGAATTGGCAAAATTGTCTTTTCAATATCTCTCTGCGGAATTTCCTCCACTGCAAAATCATCATGACTGCAAATTCCTCTTGACTTTAAAAGCAACGTGTATTCATCATAATATTTCATATTGCTTGCTTTTAATATCTGTCCCAGATTTTGCCTGTCTGTTGGAATGACGCGGCTGCTTACCCATTTCTTTGTCCACTCTGAATTTAGTGAATATATTCCTTTTTTCATAAATAATGCAAACATCATAGGGACATTATTAATATTGGCATTATCACAAATTTCAATATAAAAATTTCTCTCATTTTCATAATATACTAAATACGCAATTGCATTCTTGTCTTTATCTAAATAATTATAAATTGAACATACTTTCATAATACAACCACCTTTTCCATATCATCTCCCATATCTTTTCAATATGTGCTTCTGATAGAATATTTTCTAATCCCTCCAAAATATATTTCTTGTTGTCTTCTGTCAGTTTTTTCACTGAATGAAAATACTCGTCTTTTATGAACTTCAGATTTTCTTTTGCAGAATTACTTCCTATAAAGCTCTGAACAGGTCTGTCCTCTAAAACATCAAACTTTTCAATCATTTCTTCATCATGGCACCCAAACAATAATGAAATCCCCTGATCAAACAAAGGTGCCAGTCTCACTGCTCCCCTGCTGTCCATGATTACTTCAATATTAGCACCATGTCTGTCACGATTAAGAATTAAAAAATCTATGATCAGCATCTGCGTAAACTCTTTCTCCCATCCACACCTTTTCACAAAATCTAATGGTGTTTCGCCGTCTTTCTTTTCTATTTGGTAGTAATCTTCAAAAGTAATTTTTCTCTCCCCTTGTTTACGAAAACTCTCTGATTTACAAAAATAAGTTGTATACTTTTTTGAATCAATCTTTATTTCTCCATAAATGAGATGATAATGTAAATGGCTAACTCCCAATACATCCAATAACCGGCTGACAATAATTTCGTTTACACATTCATGCCCTATAATTCCCAAAACACTATCATAATCAGATAGTTTATAATATATTTTTTTACCACCTTTTATTTCTGTCGCTTTTAAAAACGAGCCGGCTGTTCCCGATGAACTTCTTACTTTTGACCATTGTAAATAAGTATAGTCTTTTTTCTCAAAATTAATATCTTTCATAATATCCCTCTTTTCTGTTTCCTTATTTACAATTTTAAGCGCATTATTGTCATATGTCAATAAACACTTTAAAAATGCAAAAATGTTAAGCCTCTAAATCATCAGAAGCTTAACATTATTTTTATTCGCCAGCCTTTTTATATTCTAAAAACATGACTTGTGTTTTGTTACCCTATCAACATGAATCCACATTTTACTGCAAATGCCACAATCCATGCAATCATACATTGCAGTAATACCACCACAACTGCCCATTTCCCACCAAGTTCTCTTTTCACAGAAGACACTGCTGCCACACAAGGTGTATATAGCAATGTAAACACTAAAAATACAATTGCACTCTTGGCTGTAAACATTGTTGAAAGCGCTCCACCTCCTAACAGCACCGTCAATGTGCTGACCACACTTTCTTTCGCTGTAAATCCTGTAATCAATGCTGTTGAAGCTCTCCAGTCACCAAATCCAAGGGGTGCAAATATCGGTGCAATGATACCACCTAACATGGCAAGAATACTGTCTCCCGCATCATCCACAATATTAAACTGTAAATCAAATGTTTGTAAGAACCATATTACCATAGATGCTAAAAAGATAATGGTAAAGGCTTTAGTAATAAAATCTTTCGCCTTATCCCACATCAATCGTAATACGCTCTTAGTACCCGGAAGTCTATAATTAGGAAGTTCCATAACAAACGGCACCGGCTCTCCTTTGAACTTCGTTCTATCTAAAATTAATGCATACAAAATTGCCACAATAATTCCTGTAAAATAAAGTCCTGTCATAACCAATGCTGAATTTCCCTTAAAAAATGCTGCTGAAAAGAATGCATATATTGGAATCTTTGCTGAACAGCTCATAAATGGAGTCAGCATAATCGTCATCTTCCTATCCCTTTCTGAAGGTAAAGTTCTTGTTGCCATAATAGCCGGAACAGAACAGCCAAACCCAATAATCATTGGTACAAAACTTCTGCCGGAAAGTCCCAGCTTTCTAAAAAGTTTATCCATCACAAAAGCAATTCTTGCCATGTATCCACTATCTTCCAATAAAGACAGAAAGAAAAACAACACTACAATAATTGGAAGAAAACTAAGTACACTTCCCACACCGACAAAAATTCCATCCAGCACTAACGACTGCAGAACTTTGTTCACACTGGCAGCATTCATAGCATTTTCACATAAAGTGCTGAGACTGTCAATTCCAATATCCATAAATTCCTGTAGCCTTGCACCTATGACACCAAATGTCAGCCAGAATATCATTGCCATAATAACTACAAAAGATGGAATTGCCGTATATTTCCCTGTAAGAATTTTGTCAATTTCTCTGCTTCTGATACGTTCCTTACTTTCCTTCGGTCTCACAACTGTTTCCCTGCACACTTTGTCTATAAATGTGAATCGCATTTTCGCAAGAGCTGCATGTCTGTCCATTCCACTCTCTTTTTCCATCTGAATAATAATGTGCTCAATCATTTCTTTTTCATTTTCATCCAGATGAAGACGCTCTACAACTTCTTCGTCTCCTTCAATTAACTTACTGGCAGCAAAACGCACCGGAACCTGATTCTTATGGGCATGGTCATCTATTAAATGCATTATGGAGTGAATTCCTCTATGTACTGCCCCTCCATCTTCTCCGTCTGCCTCACAAAAATCCATTCTTCCCGGACGTTCTCTGTGAACTGCCACATGCATTGCATGTTCTATCAGCTCATCTACACCTTCGTTTTTTGCTGCAGAAATAGGAACTACCGGAATCCCCAATGTGGCTTCCAGTTTGTTCACATCAACAGAACCACCATTCTTTGTAACTTCATCCATCATATTCAGTGCTAGCACTGTAGGAATGTTTAATTCAATTAACTGCATTGTCAGATATAAGTTTCGTTCAATATTTGTTGCATCTACAATATTAATAATTCCACGAGGTCTGTCGTCTAAAAAATAATGTCTGGATACCACTTCCTCACTGGTATACGGAGACATAGAATAGATTCCTGGTAAATCTACAACCATAGTATTTTCCTGTCCCCTGATTGGCCCATCTTTTCTATCTACAGTTACTCCCGGGAAATTCCCAACATGCTGATTTGACCCGGTCAACTGATTAAACAATGTAGTTTTTCCACAATTCTGATTCCCTGCAAGACCAAAAGTAATTAACTGACCCTTCTCTATTTTCTCTCCACGTTGCTTTACATGATAAATTCCTGGCTCACCAATATGCGGATGTTTTGTTGAATTATGTAAACTTTTTTGCTTTGTTTCCCTATTATTTTCTATATCGTCGTTCGTATCACTGATTATTTCTATATCAATACAGCCGGCATCATCTTTCCTTAATGTCAGCTCATATCCCCACAATCTATACTCAATAGGATCTCCCATAGGTGCAGTCTTAATATATTCAATCTCTGTTCCCTGTATCAGCCCCATGTCGAGAAAATGCCTGCGCAGCTGTCCTTCTCCGCCTACATTCTTGATCTTTGCAATTTGTCCCTGTTTTAACTCTGAAAGTTTCATTGGTAACTCTCCCTCTGCTCTATTATTCCTTCTATAAAAATAACAGTATTTTTTTACCAGTTTCTCTTTTTGTATTGATTTTACTTCTTACTTATTATATTGTAATGAACGAAAGATGTAAACTAGGAGGACCAAAATGAATTTTATCAAATCAAACTATAAAGGATTACTATTATGTCTATGCATCGCCATTCCATCATGGTTTGCCGGAAAAGCATTCCCTATTATTGGCGGAGCCGTGATTGCTATTATTGCGGGTATGATAATCACGCTTTTTATCAAGGATAAATCTACTTTTGAAAATGGCATTAAATTTGCTTCTAAAAAAATATTGCAGTGGGCTGTTATCTTATTAGGATTTGGCATGAATCTTATGGTAATTTTACAAACTGGAAAACAGTCACTTCCAATTATCGTAAGTACAATTGCTACCTCTCTAATTATTGCCTATGTATTACACAAAGTAATGTGTATTCCCAATAAAATCTCTACATTAGTAGGCGTAGGCTCCTCTATTTGTGGCGGTTCAGCCATCGCTGCCACCGCACCAGTAATAGATGCAGATGACGAAGAAGTCGCACAGGCTATTTCCGTTATATTTTTCTTTAATGTTCTAGCCGCTCTGATATTCCCTACACTAGGTTCTATGCTTGGATTTTCTCATGACTCTGGAACTGCTTTTGGAATCTTTTCAGGAACTGCTGTAAATGATACTTCATCCGTTACGGCTGCCGCCTCCACTTGGGACAGTATGTGGAATTTGGGTTCCGCCACTTTGGATACTGCAGTTACAGTAAAATTAACACGTACACTTGCCATTATTCCAATTACACTTGTTTTGGCATTTATGCGTACCCGAAAAGAATCAAATAATTCTAATGGGAAAAAAGTCAGTTTAAAGTCTATTTTCCCAATGTTTATTTTGTATTTTATTCTAGCCTCTATAATTACTACCGTTGCTGTTTCAGCCGGCGCTGATATTTCTATATTTAATCCTGTGAAAGAATTAAGTAAGTTTTTTATTGTTCTTGCTATGGCGGCAATCGGTCTGAACACAAATATTATTAAGTTGGTTAAAACTGGCGGTAAGCCAATTGTACTTGGTTTTTGCTGCTGGGTAGGCATTACCGGAGTCAGTCTCATAATGCAGCATTTTATGGGATTGTGGTAAAATCAAAAAGGAACTGTGCTTTAACATAACAGTTCCTTTTATATTATTATCCTTACTTATTTTTTGAAAGAAAAGAACCCTTTCTTTTCATATGGCTCGCTTGACATTGAAATAAATGTATATCCCGTATCTTCAACCGCCTTTTTCACTTCGTCTTCATTCAGGATTTCTTCGCTAATTACCACTGACTCCTTATCTGTATGGGAACTGGAAACCTTCTTTACCTTAAATTTATTTCTGATGGCATCATTCATGTGGGATTCGCACATTCCACATGCCATGCCTTCTATTTTTATTATTGTTTTAACCATAATAACACCTCCTTGTTAGTTTTACCTAACTATATTATCACTATTTTAAAGAAATGTATACATTTTCTAAAATTTGAACAATCTAAAAAATTTTCAAAAAACATATTGACAATTATCTATGTGATACATATGATGATATATAGACAATTATCTATAGGAGGTGATTTTAAGAGATGGACGAAAGAAGAACTGCGACAATCTTCAAAGCATTTTGTGATGAAAACCGTATTAGAA
>CANPET010000059.1 GCA_947573465.1 uncultured Eubacterium sp. | reverse complement strand
GTCTGAACTTCACCCGGTGTTGTCTGAACTTCACCCGGTGTTGTCTGAACTTCACTGCCGGCTCCATTTTTATTATAAATAAATGCTGATAATACATTGCTATTCACTGTTGTAATTACAACTGTATTATATTTTTTTGTAAGTATTGACACTGGAACAAATGTCTGTGCTCCGTCAGTAATACAATCACCTGTAACATCTGCACCATTTACTTCAATCTTCTCTGCCGGAGAATCATTATTTGGCATATAAAGTGCATTCACATCATTTTTAGCCTGAATATTGATTACTTCTAATTTTTTAGGATTTGCAGGTGAAACATATGCTTTAAAGCTATCAAGATTTGCCTGATCTGTTGTTCCATTTCCAAGCCATGCGATAGTATCCCACTTTACTGCATTTGGATCTGTAACTGCCGGCTCTGTTTCGCCCTGATCCTGAATCTTAAGTGTTGCATTTCCTGTTACCTGCTTTGCATTTTCCCCAGCTGTTGTTGCTGACACTACGATTGGATGCTCTCCATCTGATAAATCTTTAAACTGAGAATAATTAACAAATACTCCATTAGAATTTGCATTATATGTAGTTACTTCTGCATCATTAATTGATACTTTAATGCTTGCAGGATCTACCTTTTCTGCCCATGCAAAACCAATATGACCATCTTCCTCACTGAAAATTTCCATTCCATTACATGTGAAACCTGTAAATCCCTCATTTGTTCCATCTGTAACAGTATATACTTTACCATTTCCAGTAGCATTTGCATTAGCTTTTGCTGTCTGCGCATTATACACTGTAACAGATGTTACGATCATCGCAATTGCACATAAAACAGCAATCGCTTTCTTTAAACTCTTTTGCATTTCTAATACTCCTTTCAAAATTTCCTATTGTATATTGTTGTATAACAACTAAATTAGTTTATCACATTTTCTATTATTTTTTTATACCTCTTTTTTTAGTGAGTATCATTTTTTTAGTTTGCAGGCAAAAAATAAGGCATCCATTAAGGATGCCTCATCTTCTAAAAATTATTTTTTAATTTTAATCTTATTCGGTTTTGACCACTTCTTAGCTCCAACCGCTCTTACTCTTACAAAGAGTTTCTTCTGATTCTTAAGTTTCTTGCTCTTGATAGTTACTTTTGCTTTCTTCACTATCTTCTTAACAAGAATCTTCTTGAACTTCTTATTCTTTGCAATCTGTACCTGGTACTTCTTAGCACCCTTTAATTTCTTGAAAGTAATCTTAACCTTTGTTGCTGCTTTCTTCTTAGAAGCTTTCGTTACTTTTGTCTTTCCAAGTTTCTTTGCCACTGTTGTCTTTGGTGCTGCTGTTGTCTTTGGTGCTGCTGTAGTTGTTGGAGCTGCTGTAGTTGTTGGAGCTACTGTTGTAACTGCCGGTGTTGTTGTCTCTACTACTGCCGGTGTTGTTGTTTCTCCTGCATCAGGTGTTGTTGTCTCTACAGCTGCCGGTGTTGTATCTGTCTCTGCTGGTGTTGTTCCAGGATCTGCACCCTGTACTGTATAAGTAACAGTTGCTTTGTCTGACTCTACTCCGTCTTTTACTGCTGTTACTGCAATTATATACTCACCTGCTTCTGCAAACAATGCTTCATCAAAGTTATAATCTGGTGCTGTTACTTCAGCTACATATTCATCATTCAGATATACCTTGTATGATGTTGCACCTTCTGATGGTGCCCATGAGAAATGGAATGGTAATGTACCATCATCTGCTGGTGCGTGTACTAATCCTGCCGGTGCTGCCGGCTTTTCTCCTGTAACTGGTGTTGTTTCTGTTGGTACCGGTGTTGTATCTGTTTCTGTTGATGCTGGTGTTGTTTCTTCTTCAGCCTTTGGTAATACTGCAATTTCATATACTGATGTACCATATGTGCTTGCATTTCCACTGAATTCTGTTACTACAACCTTAACATACTGTGCTTCCACTTCGTCGAAGTTTACAGTAGAAATTAAATTGTTCGCATCTGCTGTTCCTGATGCAACCGGTGTATCACCATACACTTCATCTGCACCTGCTACATATACGTCATATGTTGCTGCATAAGAAGCCTCGAATGCAATTATCACCTGGCCAATTGTCTTAACTTCGCCTAAATTCACACCAAAGAATTCACTTCCTACTGCATGATCTTCTCCTGCTACAGATGCCTGCCATCTTGAGCCCATGTTTCCATCCACAATATTCTGTGCATCATTTCCTGAACTTACGATAGCTGTTGCACCTTTTGCATAGTTGTCTTCTGAATTAAACTTTGCTGCTATTGCTGCTGCCGCTTTTTCGCTTTCTGTCAACTCAGGGATTGTCACTTCCTTAATGCCTCTTGCAAGTAGTGCGCCATCTGCATCATATGCTACAACGATAAATTTCTGTGTCTGCCCTGGCTCTCCTGCAATATGATCAACATGTGTCTGACCAATTTTATTAAATGAATAATTGTTATAATATGCTCTTGCAATATGCTCTTCATCTTCCACATCAACATATGCTGTATATGTTGCAGCTCCTTCTACAGTATTCCAATGAAGTTCATAATGTTTTGTGCCTGCACTACTATCAAACGCAAATGCAGGTTCAAGAATTGTAACCTCTCCATCTGCTGCTACTGTTGTCTGTGGTTCTGTTTCATCAGGTTCTGTAACATCAAACTGTACATCTGAAATCGTAATATCATATGCATCTGTGATTTCTACATCATCTCCATTAATTCCCAATGGCATATAAATCTTTACTGTATCAGCTTTTGCTGTGAATTTATATGTAAATGTTGTTCCTTCCGGTGTTGCCGCAATTGTTCTGTTAATTGCTGTTCCATTTGTAAATTCAATTGGAACTACCTTATTTACTGTGGACTTAACATTCATTGTCAATGTGTAAGTTTCTCCGTTTGTCACTTCAATCGCATCCAACAGTGCACCATAACTCCACTGGTCTGCATCTGCCGCAATACCCTGCACCGTAAATCCATATCCGTTATATTCAGAAGGAGTAAATTCTGTGCCCGGTGTCTGGATTGCCCAGTTATAACCTGAAAGTGCAACATCTCCTTTTTCTACTGGTGTAGGTTCTGTTGGTGCCGGTGTTGTATCTGTTTCTGTTTCGTCCGGCTCTGTTTCTCCTGTGGATGGTTCCTCATTATAAACCTTAAGGCTTACATTACTAATTGTTACATTTGCTGCCTCACTTGGCTCATTAACATATCCCATCATAATACCAAATAATACAGTGTTTGTAGTTGCCGGTGCCTGGAATACAAATTCAACTGTCTTTGTTTCCCCTGCTGCAACTTTTGTAATATTTTCTGCATATACAGTCCAATTTACATTATTCTGAATCATACCTTGGAATGTTTTATCAACATCTGATGTGATTGTGTATGTAGCCTTATACCACTTTCCTGCATTCAACTGAACCTGATTCTGTTTCAACTGTGTAGCCCAATTATCTCCTGATTCATATGCCGGAACAGCAACTGACACACTACCATCTCCATTATTTGTATATTCTCCTCCGAATTCAATCCATAATCCGTTCGGACCCGGATCTGCTTCTGTATCTGCGTCCGTAAATGTTGTACCGTTTAACACTTCTGTTCCATCATTTACTGCCACTGTTGTTGTAGGAGCTGGCGTTGCCACTTCACTTCCCTCACCATCTGCATAATAAACATAACATGTGTATGTACCTAATGCATCAGTTACTGTAAATTCTGTTTCCTGTGCAGTAAATGCATCAAGATGAATCGCTATTCCTGCTCCCTCAGGATCATATTTTCCTTCTCCCAAAGAGCTGCTTGTGATTGCTGCCGGGAAAGTTACATAAAAACTATCCACTGTTGCAAATCCTGGTTTCTGGATGTTAACTAAGTTAACTCTGCTATCCTCGCAGTAGAACTTATACTTGTCAGTATACTTTCCACCACCGGCTCCATCACCGGCATAGTCAACTGTTGACCAATCAGGCGCTGCTGCTTTTACTGCAGTGTTGTTATAAAAAGTAAGTGAACTTACAACCATTGCAACTACACAAACATACGCCCAAACTTTTTTCATTGTTTTGTTGAGTTTCATATAATTTATCTCCTTTCTATCTTTTACTCACTATGGGTCTCCCCTACCAATGATATTTTTATTTTACCCTATTTTTCTACCTTTTCCAATAGAACAAGACTATAAAAACTTTTTTATTTTATACCATTTTTACCAATATTTTTTTTAGGTAAAGAATGGATTGTCACTTATCAGTACTGTTTTTCAGCAACTTTGTTATAAAAACATTTCAATCCTTTTTTATCACATAACAAAGAATAGCCAAAAATAAAACTCTTACGTTTATATTAACGCAAGAGCCTTACTTTTTTATTTCAATAATAATTTCGGAGTTCTGTCAACTTTATAAATTCCCCAGTTCTTTTCAGCCTCATTTGGTCTGCTTCCACCCTTCCATGGTTCATCAAAAGCTTCAAACATGTACGCTATAATCTTTTCATTATCCGTCCACTCCCAAAACTCGTCAAAATACCTTTTCTGATTTTCTTCATTGGCTTCACCTTCTCTCATCTGCTTAAAATCAGCACAATCAGTAGCCCATCCTACTTCTGAAAAGAGAATAAATTTATCAGGATACATTTCCTTTATTTTCGCATACCACTCTTTATTAATTTTCAAACCTTCGTCAATAGTATTTCCATACCATAACGGATAAGAATGCAGACTAATAATATCGAGGTGTTCTGCCAGTTCTCCCAAATGCACCCACTCAAATGCACCTTCATTAAATGTCACCGGTTTGCCTGTCCCTTCTTTTAATCTGTCAGCAAACTGAATCAATCTCTCAACCGGAACATTATTAGCTCCCCACTCTGGTGTATTTTCATTTCCCACAGACACTGCATTAATAACATCCGAATATTCATTAGCAATACAAATCAACTTTTCAATATTTTCATCATTACGCTCTGCTCTCTGCTTCAATTCTTCTTCTGAAAAATTAGTCTGCATCCAAGGGCATCCCGGATTGTTTACTTCTGAAATCAAATCCGGTCCAAGCATCATTTTCATATCAAGTCCCAAATCTCTTATCACCTGACATGTCATTTCCGCATAACTTACAGGATCATACATTCTAATATATTTAAATCCCAATTTATCAAGGATTTTTAAGTCTTCCACAATCTGTTCATATGTAGGATATGTACATGTCTTCGGACTCTGTCCTTCTCTATATCCTGAATAGCAAATCGCTCTACCCCATTCAAACATACCTATGTACCTCCGCTTCACTTTTTTTCACTATTATTTACCCCAATATTGCTGTAATCTGGCTCTTGTCACCTAATTTATCTACATCTTCTTTTGTAATGGTATCTACCTGTCCATACAATTTTCCATCAATGTAAATCTCTTTGACTCTATAATCATCTACTTCTAATCCAAATGGATTCTGATATGTAACAGTGATATTAACACCTCTGAACATGCATGTAGCACTTGCCATACCATTTGCAAACTGTTTTGCAAGAAGTTTCGGCTGCAATTTTAATGCTCCTAACTCTCCCTTAATACCATACATTTCATTGAGAACTGTAAGCAGCAGCCAACTGGCAGCACCAGTCAGATAATGGTACATTCCCTGTCCTCTCTGGTTAACATATTCAGGAACACCCGGATAAATTCCACTTGCCTGATAATCGTTACAATGTTTATACAATGTATTAATAACCTTATATCCTTCTTTTGCAAATCCCCTGCTATATAACGCATTTGCATACATAACAGCCATGTGAGAAAATACTGCACCGTTTTCTTTGTGTCCAAAAGCAAAACCAAATAATCTTCCAAGGTCTGTTTTTACTTCCTTGAAATCTGTATTTAAACGATAACCACCAATTTCCTTATCGTAAAGATATTTATCTGCTGTCTTTGCAATTTTTTCAACCTGTTCTTTCGTTGCAACCTCTGACATAATGGAAAAAACCTGTCCTGTCAGCATCATACGGACACCGCTTTCAAAGTCTCCTTCTACCGCTTTTCCACTGTTATCATAATAACCGTTAAACCATGAATTTCCTTCTTTATCACTGGTCCACTCAGTTTCTCTGATATGATTTGCTGTCCAGTCTGCCATATTTTCTAACACTTCACAGAGTTCACTGCATTTTATTTCTACCTTCTCCCCTGTGATAATATGGCGCACTGACTCACAATATTCACTAAGAACTGCATTCTTCTCTCCAATGTGATTGTATATCTCTTTGTCTGCATGAATTAATATCAGCAATTCTTTTGCTATCGACACACTGTCTTTTCCTGTCTTTTCAGAATATGCCCTGATATCTTTTGCAAGATTCTTTAAATTACCGGCATAAAGTGCAGTAAATGCAACACTTTCTCCACGCTCATCTGCCATATCCAGACCATCATTCCAGTCGGCTCCGCGAAGTTTTATATGATTATGCTCTCCAACATCAAAGAATGATGTTAAATGCTGGATTAACAAATGTTCCAAAACAGTTCCTCTATATGGTTCAGCATTCATCGTCATCTGCTTATTTCCACGGGAATCATTCCATCTGTCATCTCTCTCTTCACCTCTGTGAATCTGCGCATCTTTAAAATATGTATTCTCCTCACACAGGAACTCAATATCACCTGTCTGCTGTATATAAAGACTTGTTGTAAGATACGGCCAAGCTCCGTGGTCCATCCAGACTCTTACAATATTATTTCTGTCAGCAATAAATTCTCCCTGCTTTGCGCCAATGATTGTAGCATTTGTTCCGTCAAATCTCACACCGCCAAAATTGTCAATCAGCATCTGGCGAACCTGCTCCGGTTCCATAATCAGAAGTGCAAGACAATCCTGCCAAAGATCTCTCCATCCTCTTCCACCTTTTCCATAATCATGATGCGGAAGGAAGGAGCATCCGTAAATTCTCCTTAACATAGGCTGAAAATTCACCCAATGCATCCAGTTATCAAAATCTGTATCTGCAGAGTTATAACTTACATTAATCTTCTCCTGCCAAAATTCCTTTGTCTCTTCTAAATATTTATCAAAATGCTTTGTAATTAAATACTTTTTACTGATTTCAGTAATTTCTGCTTCTGATTCGCCATATCCAAGCGCCATAAGATATGTTCTGCTCTCATCTGGCTGCAATGTGACATCCTGAAATCTAATTGCTGCAACGGTTTCGTATCCGTCGACCTGTTCACCTGCTTTGTAAGGCAACGGTTCATTTTTTACCACATAATATGGATTCTCAAAATTTCCGCCCTTTCCGATAAACTCCTCTGTCAAAGGACAGAAACTAATCGGAGAAACCATCTCACCATTCACATCCTCTTTTGCCAATGCACCATAAAATACAGTATTCTTATTATGACCTCTTTCATCAAATGTTAATGTAGGATAAATCATAATGCCATTCTTTACTGTAAATGTTCGATGGAGAAGTGACGTTACATGTCTATGATCTCTGATATTCGATGCAGAGCGGGCATACATCGGTACTGCTACAGTCGGTGTAATTGTCTGTGGCTTGTCTGATGTGTTCGTAATCTCAAACTTTGTAAGCTCTACTTTCTCCTCCGTATTCGGAACAAAACTAGTCATAACTGCTCTCAATCCCATTTCATCAGATTGCCTTTCCACCTGATGCCACATGATTCCGGCAGTTAACTTTACTTTTTCCTTGTCCTCATCAAAGAGTTTTGCCTGCTGCTTACTGGAGCGTCCTGTTACCGACCAAGCACCTTTTCCCTCTACATGTACCCAAAAATTTCTTGTAGATTTATTATTATGTAGATTTTCACTGCTTACCGGCTCTAAAAGAAATGTATTCTGGTCTAATTTAATGTCTCCACCCAAGTCCGGAGTAATAGCACTCATCATACCTGCTTCATTGGCTAATGGAAAATACATATAACTTGTTAAATCCGGATCATCCAATGTAAATGTTCCCTTTTTGTCCAAATATTTTAAATCACTCATAATTTGCCTCCTAATGCTTTATACGGAAGTTCTTGCACTTCCATCTGAAACACAACTTTAATGTTGAATTTTTCTTTCAACATTTTCTCCCTTAACATGTGCCTTTTCATTTTATCATACCATAAAATTGTTTCATTACAACTATATTTTTACATATATTACCCATCTGTATTTTTGCACACATGATACATCTGCCACACTTTGTTAATGCATCCATAGTATTTTTCACTATATTCAAAATCTATATATAAAAATAACAAAAATCATCTTTGACTCATATTAATTCATCAAATATCTTTCAATCATTTCGTCAACAACTTTAAAATCCACTACACACTTCTCAGTCTCATATGTGCTAATCAACTTATCTCCTGGATATATACCATTTTTTATATATTGATTAATCTTTTTCACCGATTTCTCACAATAATCTTTATCACTCATCAATCCAAAATGTTCCCAATAATATTCTTTTCTTGTATATTTATTAAGTACGACGAAATCGGGACGTATATAACCAAAACCTTGAAGCATCAAAGGACATTCATACACATATGGTATTTCCATTCTATAAAATTTGTCTGCTAGCATTTTCTCTGACTTTGACCTGACAAGCTCTCCCTTTTCTGTCCATACTCCCTTATCCTCAGTTAGTTCATACTTCTCTGTTATAAATTCCAACAGTCCATCCTTCTCCTTTATTTTATTATCTTCCCATTGTTTCGCATATAACTCCATCGGGACAATATAAGGTTTCACATATATCCGCTTTGCTTCTGACATATCTTCATATACTTTTTCAATTTT
>CANPET010000058.1 GCA_947573465.1 uncultured Eubacterium sp. | reverse complement strand
TTGAAGGAGTGTAAATTGGTTCTGGTAATTTATCAGATTCCTGTAATCCTTCCGGAAGTTTAATGCCACATACAGTTCCGTTTTCCTGATAACTAGCCCATCCACTACCTGTAATATATCCACGAACAATACATTCGATTGGAAGCATTTCTAATTTCTTACACATCATGCTGTTACCATCGAACTTTTCCTGTCTGAAAAACTCAGGCATATCCTTTACATCTACAGATAACATATGATTTGGAACAATATCTTCTGTCATGTCAAACCAGAACTTTGACATCTGAGTAAGTACAGTTCCTTTTTTCTTAATAATATTCTTTAAAATAACATCAAAGCAGCTGATTCTGTCTGTTGCTACCATAATCAGGCTGTCGCCATTATCATAAATTTCTCTAACTTTTCCTTCTTTAATTGGTTTCATTGTTTCCTCTCTTTCCGTTCGGACTTTTGTCCCAACTACTTCCGTTCGGACGACAGTTCGATTACGCACTTCGTGCTTCGAACTTCTTTCCTTACTTTTCCTTCTGTTCGGACAATAGTTCGATTACGCTTCGCTTCATCTCACTGTATTTGCTCCGCAAATAATAGAAACCTAAAAATCTCTGCAGTATGCAAGCATCCTGCATCGTTTTTTATTTTCTATTGCTTGTCCGAACTATGTTACATATTATACGTTTATCTCTGCACTCATTCCGAGTAACTCTTTATTTGCTTCAAGAATTGGATTGATTTCTTCTTTCAAGAACTCATCTACCTGTTCCGGTGAACGTCCCACATACTTGCTTGGATCCATTGTCTTCTCTAAATCTTCTAATGACATGTTAAATGCCTCATCATTTGCAATCAGTTCTAACAGGTTATTGTCAAGACCTTTCTGTTTTACATTGGCACCTGCTTCCATAGAAAGTTCACGAATCTTTTCGTGCATTTCCTGTCTGTTTCCACCAGCCTTAACAGCGTCCATCATAATATTTTCTGTCGCCATAAATGGAAGTTCACTCATCAGTCTCTTTGTAATAACCTTATCATAAACTACTAATCCATCTACGACATTCAAATATAAATCTAAAATACCGTCAATTGCAAGGAATGATTCTGGAACACTTAATCTCTTGTTCGCTGAGTCATCTAATGTTCTCTCAAACCACTGTGTTGCAGATGTGATTGCCGGATTTAATGCTGTTACCATTACGTAATTTGCAAGAGAAGCAATTCTTTCACTTCTCATAGGATTTCTCTTATATGCCATTGCTGATGAACCAATCTGATTCTTCTCGAACGGCTCTTCGATTTCTTTCAAATGCTGTAGCAATCTAATATCATTTGAGAACTTATGAGCACTGGCTGCAATACCTGCTAATACATTCAACACTCTTGTATCCATCTTTCTTGAATAAGTCTGACCGGATACCGGGAAACACTTCTCAAATCCCATCTTCTTTGCAATCTTATTTTCTAATTCTTTAATCTTTTCATGGTCGCCCTCGAAAAGTTCAAGGAAACTAGCCTGTGTTCCTGTTGTACCCTTGCTTCCTAAAAGCATCATATTATCCAAAATATAATCAAGGTCATCTAAATCTAACTTTAATTCCATCAGCCAGAGCGTTGCTCTCTTTCCTACTGTAGTAGGCTGTGCCGGCTGAAAATGTGTAAATGCAAGTGTTGGCTGTGCTTTGTATTTATCTGCAAACTTTGCAAGTTCATTAATAACATTCACCAGCTTCTTACGAACCAGTTTTAATCCTTCTGTCATAATAATAATATCTGTATTATCACCAACATAACAGGATGTTGCTCCAAGGTGAATAATTCCTGCTGCCTTCGGACACTGAAGCCCATATGCATATACATGGGACATAACATCATGGCGGACTAACTTTTCTCTTTCCTTCGCATCATCATAATTGATATCATCTGCGTTTGCTTTCAATTCGTCAATCTGCTCCTGTGAGATGTTTAATCCCAACTCCATCTCTGATTCCGCAAGTGCAATCCAAAGTTTTCTCCATGTTTTAAATTTCATGTCTGGAGAAAAAATATACTGCATTTCTTTACTTGCATATCTCTCTGACAACGGACTATTGTATCTGTCGTTACTCATAAACTTCCTCCTAATTTTATTTTAATTATATAAATATTTATTTGAATAAAGTATCGTTTGCGACACTTCACGCATTTACTATTATATAAGATTTATTTTTGATACTCTCCACGAATATCTTCTTTAGGTGGTTCCATTGGATATCTTCCTGTAAAACATCCGGTACATATGGATTTGCCACCTGAAATTTCTATCAATCTGTCAATATTCAGATATGCCAGACTTTCACATCCGATAATCTGTCTAATTTCTTCGATTGTTCTGTTATACGCTATCAACAATTCTTTGTTCGGCACATCTGTTCCAAAATAGCATTCACTGATAAATGGCGGGGAACTAATTCTCACATGTACTTCTGTTGCTCCTGCATCCTTTAGCATCTGCACAATTCTGTCACTTGTAGTTCCCCTGACAATCGAATCATCAATCATAACAACTCTCTTGCCATCTACCGCCTCTTTTAACACGTTTAATTTCACACGCACACTGGATTCACGACTTTTCTGCTGTGGTTTAATAAATGTACGTCCCACATAACTGTTTTTCACAAAGGCTGTACCATAAGGAATCCCTGACTGCATGGCATATCCCATAGCTGCTGCATTTCCTGATTCCGGCACACCGATAACAACATCTGCCTCTACCGGACTGTCTATTGCCAGAAACTTACCTGCCATAATTCTTGAATGATATACACTCATTCCATCAAAGTAACTGTCTGGTCTTGAAAAATATATATATTCAAAAACACATCTTGCCTGTTCCTCAGGTTTTAAACAAAGTGATTTATCAGAACGGATACCATCTTTATCAATCGTGACAATCTCTCCGGGCTCTACATCTCTTACGAACTCTGCATCCACTGTATCAAGAGCGCAGGATTCTGATGCCAATATGTAAGCATTGTCTCTCTTTCCAATACATAAAGGTTTAAAACCATATGGATCCCTTGCCCCAATCAACTTACGCGGGCTGGAAACAACCAGTGCATATGCTCCCTTAATTTTTTTCATTGCATTGGCAACTGCCTGTTCTGCTGTTTTGGTCTTAATCCTCTCCCTTGCAATATGATAAGCAATCACTTCGGAATCGATCGTCGTCTGGAAAATCGCTCCTGTATATGCCAGTTCCTCGCGAAGTTCATTCGCATTAATCAGATTTCCGTTATGTGCCATCATCAATGTACCCTTTACATAATTGAGTACCAGTGGTTGTGCATTGCTCGGAATACTGTCACCTGCAGTAGAGTATCTGCAATGACCCACACCGATGTTCCCTTTCAGCTTTGCCAGATTGTCATGATGAAATACTTCATGTACCAACCCCATGCCTTTAAGTAAATCTGCTTTTCTGGGTCCATTCGTATCGGAAACTGCAATTCCGCAACTTTCCTGTCCTCTGTGCTGCAAAGCAAAAAGTCCATAATAAATGGTAGATGCCACATCATTACCATCCAAATCATACATACCAAACACACCACATTCCTCATGTGGCTTATCCAGGGACATACTTACATCTCTTTTATTCATTTTTAATCTCCTAACTCTTTTGGAATACTTGTACTAAAATGAGGGGAGTACAGATTCCAAGGTCAATTCCTCAACCTTATTTTCATATTTTTCAGTTTATTCTCCTATTGTAATACGCTTTGAAAACATACTACGGGTTCATTATAAAACGAAGAAAAGAGAAAATCAACACGGATTTTCTCTTTCATAGTGTATTACTATATCATTTCTTTCAATAATTTATTTACTACTCCCGGATTTGCTTTTCCCTGAGTTGCTTTCATTGTCTGTCCTACCAAAGCACCAATTGCCTTACCCTTACCGGAACGGACATCTTCTACTGCCTTCGGATTTTCTTCAATGACTTTCTTTACGATTTCACGAAGTGCGTCCTCATCATTATCCTGTTTCATTCCGTGTTCTTCAACATATGTCTCCGGATCAATATCTGATTTAAACATTTCTTCAAATACTTCTTTGGCAGCACCACGGTTAATTACGCTGTCTTCAATCAGTTTAATCAGTTTTGAAAGATTTTCAGCTGAAAATTTAATCTGATCCGGGTCAATGCTTTCCTCTTTGCACAGACGCATTGTCTCACCCATAATCCAGTTGCTGACCTCTTTTGGTTTATTACCCAAAGCCACTGTCTCTTCAAACAAATCTGCCAATGGTTTATATAACGTAATAATATCTGCATCATATTCTGGAAGTTCAAACTCTTCCATATATCTAGCCATCTTTTCATCTCGAAATTCCGGCTCTTTCGACTTCACTTCCTCTAACCACTCTTCACTGATAATCACCGGAACTAAGTCAGGATCAGGGAAATATCTGTAGTCCTGAGCATCTTCCTTAGAACGCATTGCATAAGAATATTCCTTTGCGTCATCCCAGCGTCTAGTTTCCTGAACGACTTCCTTACCTGCCTCAATTAAATCTATCTGTCTCTCTCTCTCGTTCTCAATCGCACGTGCAATCGCCTTAAATGAATTCAGATTCTTCATTTCTGTTCTTGTACCAAACTCACTTGCGCCAACCTCTCTCACAGAAAGATTTACATCAGCTCTCATAGAACCCTCATTCAACTTACAGTCAGATGCACCAAGATACTGTATAATCAGACGTAACTTTTCAAGATATGCCACAACTTCGTCAGCACTTCTCATATCCGGTTCTGATACAATCTCAATCAATGGTACACCGGAACGGTTCAAATCTACCAAAGAACAATCATAAAAATCATCATGAATTAACTTTCCTGCATCCTCTTCCATATGAATCTCATGAATGCGTACCTGTTTCTTTTCTCCATCATCCCCTTTGATTTCAACGTATCCATTCGTACAAATAGGTTTATACAACTGTGAAATCTGATAGTTCTGTGGATTATCCGGATAGAAATAATTCTTTCTGTCAAACTTTCCATTGCGTGTAATATCACAATTGGTAGCAAGTCCTACTGCCATAGCGTACTCTACTACTTGTTTGTTCAATACAGGTAGTGAACCAGGCATACCTGTACATACTGGACAAGTATGTGTATTTGGTGCTCCACCAAACTCTGTTGAACAGGAGCAGAATATTTTTGTCTTTGTTGCCAGCTCTACATGGACTTCTAGTCCAATGACGGTTTCATATACTTTTTCCATGACTGCTCCTCCTAATCTCTTTCTTTTGCTATACTGCATCTTTCATAGTCTCTTGACTGTTCATATGCGTAAGCCATCTGAATAATATTATTTTCTTTAAAACAATCTCCGATAATCTGCATTCCAATCGGTAATCCTTTAGAATCCACACCACATGGTACACTGATTCCCGGCAGTCCTGCCAGATTTACAGAAATCGTATAAATATCACCTAAATACATTTGAATTGGGTCAGACAAACTCTCTCCAAGCTTTGGAGCCGTCGTCGGTGCAGCCGGTCCGATAATCACATCATATTTTGCAAAAGCCTCATCAAATGCCTTTTTAATTAATGCCTTTGTTCGAAGTGCTTTTAAGTAATAAGCATCATAATATCCTGAACTAAGTACAAAAGAACCTAACATGATACGTCTCTTAACTTCCTCTCCAAATCCTTCAGAGCGGGTTTTCTTGTACATATTGTGCAAATCTCTGTATTCAGAAGTACGATAACCATATTTTACTCCCTCAAATCTGGCAAGGTTTGAACTAGCCTCTGCCGCTGCAATTACATAATATGCAGGAATGGCGTAATCTATCAGTTCAAGGTCGAATTCTTCTACAATAGCGCCTTTTTCTTCCAGTACCTTTACTGCTTTTAAAATAGCATCTTTTACTTCCTGATCCAGACCTTCACCAAAATATCCCTTTGGAACACCAATCTTCATTCCCTTTACATCATCTACCAAAGCTGATGTGAAATCATATGATTCTCTCTGAACGGATGTAGAATCCTTCGGATCATAACTTGCAATCGTCTCTAAAATTGTCGCACAGTCTGTAACGTCTTTTGCCACCGGTCCAATCTGGTCAAGAGAAGAACCATATGCAATCAATCCATATCGTGACACCGTACCATAAGTTGGTTTAATTCCTGTCACACCACAAAATGAGCTAGGCTGTCTGATTGATCCACCCGTATCGGAACCTAATGCGTAAGAACATTCTTCTGCTGCAACTGCTGCACAACTACCACCTGATGAACCACCAGGTACATGCTCTGTATTCCAAGGATTTTTCGTTTCGCCATAATAAGATGTCTCCGTTGTACTTCCCATAGCAAACTCATCCATGTTTGTCTTTCCTATTATAATAGCGCCTGCTTTTTCAAGATTCAACACTGCCTCTGCTGTGTATGTTGGATTAAAGTTAGAAAGTATCTTGGAACTACAAGTAGTCAAAACTCCTTCTGTACACATATTATCCTTAATTGCCACTGGCACTCCGGCTAAAGGGCTGTCCAGTTCTCCTGCATCAATCTTTGCCTGGACTTCTTCTGCCTTTGCCAATACCTTTTCTTTTTCTAATACTGTTACATAACTGTTAATATCTTTTTCAACTGCTTCAATCTGTGCAAAAGCATCAAGAACAGCCTCTTTTACTTTCACTTCGCCGCTCTTAATCTTCTTTCCAAGTTCTACAGCTGTTAAACTCATTAAGTTCATTAAATCTCCTCCATCATTTACAATAGGTATTGCACACCATTCCAATGCACTGCGTACAGGTGTGCAAGCAGGTAATCAATTGCTTCGCAATTGGTTACATCATTCAAAAGTTTTAGGAACTACAAAAGCACCATCTTTTTCTTCTGGTGCATTCTTTAATATATTCTCTCTATCATCTCCATTGGTTACAACATCCTCACGAAATACATTGTTTACGGGAAATACATGACTCATAGGTTCTACTTCACTTGTATCAAGTTCATTTAACTTATCAATATAATCAAGCATTTTACCCATATCTTCTTTTGCTTTTTCTTTTTCTTCATCAGACAATTCCAGTTTTGCTAAAATGCCCACATACTCAATCGTTTCATCTGAAATAACGTTAGCCATAATGACCTCCTTCTATAATAATGCCATGATAAAATGGCAACATTTCACACTTAGTCTATATCTTACAAAATATTGTTCTAAAAATCAATTAAATTGGGAATATTACTAATTAAATAATACTTTTCGTATTTTTATTCTATAGGAAATACAATTTGACTTTTAATTATAACTGATATATACTTTTGAGGTGCATTATAACTTATAGGTTATAACATTTATATTATACGTTTTGTATTTTTATAATTTTTACATTATATATATTATTATTTTTATCTAGAAATGAGAGGTTGGATATGAAAAAAATGAAAATTACTGTAGCTGGCACAGGTTATGTCGGCTTATCAAATGCTATTTTGTTATCTTTAAATAATGAAGTAATCGCTTTTGATATTAATGAAGAAAAGATTGATATGATAAATAACCATATTTCGCCTTTAACTGACGATTACATTATTGATTATTTAAAAAATAAGAAACTCAATCTGCGCGGTACAACAAATTATAAAGAAGCTTTCATGGATGCTGATTTTATTGTCATTTCCACGCCTACAAACTATGACTCTGAAACAAATCATTTTGACACCTCTTCCATTGAATGCGTCATTGAAGAAATTTTAGAATTAGGCAGTAATGCCACTATTGTCATTAAATCTACTATTCCGGTAGGATACACACAAAAAATAAAGGCAAAATATAATTTAGATAATATATTGTTCTCACCTGAATTTTTAAGAGAAGGAAAGGCTTTATATGATAACTTATACCCTTCCAGAATTATTGTGGGTACAGATTTAGCAAATGATACTCTTGTAGAAAAAGCGAAAGATTTTGCTTCCTTATTAAAACAGGGAGCAATCAAAGAGGATATTACTTCGCTTGTTATGCCATACACAGAAGCCGAAGCTGTAAAATTATTTTCCAACACATATTTAGCACTCCGTGTATCATATTTTAATGAATTAGATACCTATGCTCAGGAAAACAATCTCAATTCGGAAGCTATTATCAATGGTATGTGCTTAGACCCTAGAATCGGTAATCATTATAATAATCCTTCTTTAGGATATGGTGGTTATTGTCTTCCAAAGGATACAAAACAGTTGCTTGCAAATTACACTGATAAACATGTTCCAAATAATATTATTGAAGCAATTGTTCATAGTAATGATACAAGAAAAAATTATGTTGTAAGTAAAATTAAAGAATATAATCCTAATGTTGTGGGAATCTATAGATTGACTATGAAAGCAAACTCTGATAATTTTAGAGCGTCAGCTGTGTGGGATATTATGGATAAACTCATTGCAAGCGGCACTAAACTTGTAATTTACGAGCCAATCTTAAAAGATGATACTTATAATAATATCCCTGTTGTTAACGATCTTGAAACTTTTAAGAATTCATCGGATGTTATTTTAGCAAATAGATTTCATGAAGACTTAAATGATGTATCAGATAAAGTTTACACCACTGATATTTATTCCAGAGACTAATTACCAAACCATTCGAGAAAGGAAAACTAATAAAATGAAAACTGCATTCGCAAATATTTCTGATAGGAAAATAAAAGTACTAATATATTTTGTTTTTGCAATTACTACTGTAATTTTCGGAACCAGATTATCTTTACCATATGTGCTAGATGAAGTAGGAACAGTGGCAAACACTGCATTTATGGCTGGTGATGATTGGTCCTTATGTGTTCAGACTATGGGAGGATTCTACTATAAATATGGTTTTTCTGCACTATACCTTCCTCTATATCTAATTTTCAAAAATAATCCTGTTCTTATGTATAAAGCCATGATTTCATTTAATATGTTAATCATAAGTTTTATTCCCGTAATTTCATATCATATTTGCAGAAA
>CANPET010000057.1 GCA_947573465.1 uncultured Eubacterium sp. | reverse complement strand
ATAAAGCCATTCTTAAATGCCAGCATTGTTGCCATCTTAAATGCCATTTCCGATGAATCAACAGGATGATAAGAACCATCAATCAATGTAGCCTTTACTCCCACAACAGGATATCCCGCCAAAGGTCCTGCTTTCACACACTCCTGTAATCCTTTTTCCACAGCTGGGAAATAATTACGTGGAACTGCACCACCAAAAATCTTCTCTTCAAACTCGTAAGGTTTTGACAAATCACCAGATGGTTCAAATTCCATAATAACATCACCATACTGTCCATGACCTCCGGACTGCTTTTTATGTTTTCCCTGAACCTGTGCTTTCTTTCGAATTGTCTCACGGAAAGCAATTCTTGGCTTATCAAGTTCTATCTTAACTTTGTATCTGTCTTCTAATTTTGATGCTGCAATCTGTATCTGCTGTTCTCCGATACCATAAAGTAACGACTGTTTATTCTCATCATCTATCACAGACTTCAAAGTCAAATCTTCAATACATAACTTAGTTAAAGCCTGTGCCATCTTATCTTCGTCGCCTTTATTTACTGCACGATATGCCATATATGTATAAGGCTTTGACATCGTTGTCGGATGATATTCAATCGGCCATCCACGTGTGGACAATGTATCTCCAGTTCTGGTACTTGCCAATTTCCCAATGGCACCAATATCGCCGGAATAAAGTTCTGGTACTTCTATAACATCTTTTCCACGCATTACATAAAGCTTGTTTAATTTTTCTTCCACATTCTTTGTTGCATTATATACGGTATCGCCTGCCTTCAAAATACCGGTACGAACCTTAACTAAAGAATATTTTCCAACAAACGGATCCATAATGGTCTTGAATACATAAGCTGAAACTGGCTTTGTAGAATCAAAGTCTGCCACTACTTCTTCCCCGGTATCCACGTTCGTCGCTTTTTTCATTACTTCTGCTTTATCTGCTGAAGGGAAATATTTTTCACAAGTCTGTAAGAAACTATTTACTCCCTGGCAGCTCACACCAGAGCCTATCTGAACTGGAACAATATCACAACTGATTACACTTTTCCTAAGTGCCTTTGAAATCTCTTCATATGTAAATTCCTCTCCTGCGAAATATTTATCCATTAATTCTTCATCAGACTCTGCCACAGCCTCCATCAACTGTTCACGAACCGGCTCTAATTCCGGTGTGACGGATTCCGGAATTTCCATCTCTTCGTAATTTCCGGCATCATCTTTAAATTTACGTCCACCCATTTTTACTACATTAACGTAACCTGTCAATGTCTCACCTTCTATAATAGGCAAATGGAATGGTGCAACTTTCTTGCCAAATGTTTCTTTTAGTTGTTCCACTGTCTCCATATACTTGGCATTTGGGTCATCCATATTTGTCACAAAAAAGATACGTGGAATCTGTCTTCTCTCACAAATCTCCCATGCCTTAATTGTTCCAACTTCTACACCTGCTTTACCATTTACTACGATAACAGCCGCATCTGCCACGCTCATAGCATCTTCCATCTGACCTACAAAATCAAAGTATCCCGGTGCATCTAAAATGTTGATTTTCAATCCGTTCCACTCAACAGGTACTACTGATGCACTAATAGAAAACTGTCTGTTTATCTCCTCCTTGTCATAGTCAGAAATTGTGTTACCATCCTCAACGCGTCCTTTTCTGGTAATCACTCCTGTAGCATATGCCACTGCTTCTGCAAGTGTCGTCTTTCCCGCCCCTCCATGACCGAGAAATACGACGTTTCTGATATCCGATGTTTTATAAACATTCATATCTATACCTCCTTATTCAATTTTTATATCCGATGCGTTCCCGCCTCACTATATGTATATATTTTACTCTATATAATATTCCAATACAAGGAAGGTTATTTTTTTAACAATGTGAATTAACAGTTCAGCCATGCGATATAAATTGAATATAACATGTGGCTGCTTGCAGATTAAATGTTATATTCAATTTATATCATATGGTGAGCCATCACAGCGAAGGAAATCCGAAGGATTTTCGAGCTGATGGCTGAACTGTTGTACATTATGGATAGAAAAGAGCGAAGGAAATCCAAAGGATTTTCAAGCTAATGGCTGAACTGTTGTATAATTTACATCATAATTTCAATATCCTCTTGAATATTTTACTTTAAAGTGTTAAACTTTAAAGCGTTGAAGTTCAACAAGATAACTTGTACTTTAATGAAATATATAATAAACTCTTTCTATACAAGAACGAAGCATCAGGAGGCTTGTTATGAGAAATCTTGAAAATTTAACTTTTGGTTTTATAGGTATCGGACTAATCGGCGGCTCAGTAGCAAAAGCTTTACGCCGTGTATATCCCAGCTGTAAAATTATTGTTTTTAATAGAGGTGCCAAACCACGTGTTATGGCTATGAATGATGGAACTGCCAATATTACTGTAGACAAAGTCGATAACACATTTCATGAATGCGATTATATTTTTTTATGTACCCCCGTGGAACGCAATGTAGAATATTTAAAATCTCTAAAAAATATTATTAAAGAAGATTGTATTATCACTGATGTGGGAAGTGTAAAAACAAATATTCATGAAGCGGTTTCTTCTTTGGAAATGAAAAAAAATTTTATAGGAGGTCATCCGATGGCTGGTTCTGAGAAAACCAGTTATGAATTTGCAAATGACAGATTGTTAGAAAATGCATATTACGCCATTACTCCTACTGATTTGGTAGAAGAAAATTATATTAAAGAATATACCCAGATTATTTCTGACATCGGTGCAATTCCGATTCATATCACTTATCAGGAGCATGACCGTGTCGTAGCTGCAATCAGTCATCTTCCACATATTATTGCATCCAGCCTTGTAAATCTGGTAAAACATAATGATAGTAAGGAAGAATATATGAAGACTATTGCTGCCGGTGGGTTTAAGGATATTACACGAATTGCTTCGTCTTCTCCTGAAATGTGGGAACAGATATGTATGACAAACAATAAAAATATTAGTGAAATGCTTGGTTTATATATTAATGATTTAAAAACTGTCCAAAAAGAATTAGACATTAAAAATGGGCAGGCCATTAATGATATGATTTCTGAAAGCCGTGATTATCGTGATAATCTTGATGAACATAATAACAGTATCATTCAAAGAAGTTATAGTGTCTTTTGTGATATTATTGATGAATCCGGTGCTATCGCTACCATCGCTACCATTCTTGCTACTAATGGTGTCAGCATAAAAAATATCGGTATTATCCATAATCGTGAACACGAAGAAGGTGTTCTAAAAATTTCATTTTACGATGAAGTTTCAGCAAACAAAGCAATGGAACAATTGGAACGCCATCGCTATAAAGTTTTTAAGCGCTAAAAAACTGCTGCACTTATGATTTTCCAATCATTAATGCAGCAGTTTCTCTATCAACAACTTTCATATATTTTGTCGTTTTATTTTTTTAAAACATTGCTCAAATGCTGACCATATGGTGATTTTCCATAATTTTCAATAGCTTTCTTTAATTCTTCATCACCTATCCAGCCATTGTTGTAAGCAATTTCCTCCGGAGCAGATATAATAATCCCTTGAATGTTCTCTATCTGCTTGACAAACGTTCCTGCATCCAGAAGTGACTCCATTGTTCCTGTATCAAGCCATGCAAATCCTCTTCCTAAAAGTTCAACATCCAGTAATCCTTCTTCTAAGTAAAGATTATTTAAATCAGTGATTTCCAACTCACCTCTGGCACTAGGTTTTACCTGTTTTGCCTTTTCTACGACATGATTATCATAAAAATAGAGACCCGTCACTGCATAATTTGATTTTGGATTTTCCGGTTTTTCTTCAATAGATACGACTTTATAATCTTTATCAAACTCTACGATTCCAAACCTTTCCGGATCAGTTACCATATAACCAAATATCGTTGCACGGCCTGTATTTTCAAATGCTTTCTTTAATCTTTTTACCAAACCATGACCATAAAAAATATTATCGCCCAAAATCATTGCACAACTGTCGTCACCAATAAATTCTTCTCCAAGTAAAAAAGCCTGTGCAAGACCATCCGGAGACGGCTGGACTTTATATGAAAGATGAATTCCAAATCTGCTTCCATCTCCCAGTAATTTTTCAAAATTCGGAAGATCCTGTGGTGTTGATATGATAAGTATGTCCTTAATTCCTGCCAGCATCAGTGTTGACAAGGGATAATAAATCATAGGTTTATCATATATTGGTAATAATTGTTTACTTGTTACACTGGTTAATGGATAAAGTCTTGTACCACTTCCTCCTGCTAATATAATTCCTTTCATTTTACCTTACCTCAACTTCTAACATTTCAGTAACTGTCTTTCATCCTCAATAGCTTTTATCACGTTTTTAAATTATACTATAGTACAATACCATTTTCAACATTTTTCAACAGTACAGTTAAACTTAATAAATCCCTTCCAACACCTCAAAGTAATTCTCGAATGTCTTTTTACAACACATTGGATTATTAATAATAACTCCGTCTATTCTCAATCCTGCCATAGCAAAACTCATTGCCACCCTGTGGTCTTCGTATGTATCAATTTCCACGCCATGCATTTTCTTTGGAGTAATCACAATATTTGTGCTGTCATACTCTTCTAATATCTCAGCACCACATCCTAATTTTTTTAATTCATTCACGATTACCTGTACTCTGTCTGACTCCTGCCCCCTGATATGTCCAATATTCATAATCGTTGTTGGTGTTTTAGCAAAAGCCGCAACAACTGCCATGGTAAGCGCCTGATCAGAAAAATCTGACATATCTAACTCTATTCCATTGTAAGAATTCACCTGTGTAGCATCAATTTCTACAGCATCCACAGTCTCTCTTAATACACATCCTAACTTTTCAAGTACATATAAAAATTTCACATCTCCCTGCATAGAATTTAAGTAAATTCCCTGAACTTTACTTTTTACACCTAACAATAATCCCATTGCATAAAAATAACATGCCGCAGACATATCCGGCTCTATATCATATTCCTTTAACGAAAAAACTTGTTTTTTAATCTGATAATTCTTCCCAGCTATCTGCGTTTGTTCATCGGAATCTTCTATTTCTTCACACAAGATTCCAAACTGCTCCAACATTCGTAATGTAATTTGAATATATGCTCCATTTACCCTAGTTCCTGTAAGTTTTACATTCATTCCATTCACGGCACCAGCCATTAAAAGTGCACTGGCATACTGACTGCTTTTTGTGGTATCAATACTGATATCCGTCTGCTTAATTCCTGTAGAATGAATTTCAAAAGGAAAATGTCCTTCTTTTTCTAAACAGTTAATAACCACACCCTTTGCCCGCAAGCTTTCTAAAAGCTGACTCATTGGACGCTTTTTCATCTGTTCTGATGATTCTAAAATATAATCACCACCACATACTGCAAGAAGTACTGTCATAAATCTGGCAGCAGTTCCGGCACTGCGTACATTGATTGTTACATTGTTATTTGGAATACGACCATTTTCTCCTTTTATAGTGACCTGTTTCTTACTTTCATCTATATCAAGCTGAAAACCCAGTTTATCTAAGCAATCAAGAAACGCTCTGGAATCATCGCTGAACAATACACCATTTAACTTACATGTTCCGTTAGAAATTGCAGCCAACATCAAAGCTCTATTTGTAATACTTTTAGAGCCTGATACTTCCACATAAATATTCTTTTTTTCTGTTACTTTTTTTACGCTATATTGTTCCATATTCGTTTTACCTTTACATTCTTTATTATTTTTAAAAAATCACATTTTATTTTTATTCGAAGTGTGTTATATTATAATTGTTGTCTCCCGAAACTGGCAACAGAAAGGGGGTGATTTTGTGTTGTACATAGCTACACTAATAATTTCTATCGTGGCAGGTATAATATGTCATTATATTTGCAAGTGGTTAGATAGAATGTAGAATGGCAACTAACCCAAACGGCTCATTCCACCGATAACGGAAAGAAACCCTAGTAGAGGCTGCTACTAGGGTTTCGCTTTGTGATTTTGTTTTGTACATAACTATTGCTTTCACATGTCCAATGTATCATATCCACATCTTAAAATCAACCCCTAACAGCAAAAATATACTCTGTAACAGTTCGGCGAAAGAAATCCGTAGAATTTTCGAGCTGTTGGCTAAACTATTACTATTTCTTTATTTTATCAACATTGCATCCCCAAAACTGAAAAACCGATACTTCTCTCTTACTGCCTCTTCATATGCTTCTAGTACGTTCTCTCTTCCCGCCAATGCTGACACCAGCATCAACAATGTAGATTCCGGCAAATGGAAGTTCGTAATCAGGCAGTCAATTGCTTTAAACTGATATCCCGGATAAATAAAAATCTGTGTCCATCCACTGCCCGGATGTACCACACCACTTTCATCTGTAACCGTCTCCAGCGTTCTTGTGCTGGTCGTTCCAACAGAAATAATTCTTCCACCATTTGCACGGCAGCTATTAATCATTTCCGCATCTTTTTCATCTACCATATAAAATTCAGAATGCATGTGATGTTCCAAAATATTTTCCACCTTTACCGGTCGGAAAGTTCCAAGTCCTACATGAAGTGTGACATGGGCTATTTTTACCCCTTTTGCTTCGATTTCTTCTAATAATTCTTTTGTAAAATGTAGTCCTGCTGTTGGTGCCGCCGCTGAACCTTCATATTTTGCATAAACTGTCTGATATCTGTTTTTGTCCTCTAATTTATGAGTAATGTATGGAGGCAGGGGCATCTCTCCTAATTGGTCCAATACTTCTTCAAAAATTCCTTCATATTCACGTCGTTTCAAAAGAAGCACTTCTATCTTGGCATCTGTTCCTACTTTATTTCCATACAGCCTTGCCGGTAAAACCTTTGTGTCATTAATCACCAGGCAATCCCCTTCTTTTAAATAGTCTATAATCTCTTTAAATACATGATGCTCCACATTACCATTTTCTTTATTTAATACCATTAGTCTGGAACTGCTTCTATCCTCCAACGGATCTTGTGCAATTAACTCTTCTGGTAAGTCATAATAATAATCATGTAAACTCATCTTTTCTGTATCACTCATAAAATTTTCCTCTTAAAACTTCATTATATTTTCACTAAAGCATCAATATATCCCGGCACTGTGCTTTTACTATAAATCCCTGTTATCCGGCACAGGCACAAAAGCTGCCGGTTTTATCACACAGACATGGTGCTACTATAATTCCCTGCTGTCCAGTACAATCGTAAACGGTCCGTCATTTTCCAGAGATACTTTCATATCTGCACCGAATGCTCCAGTCTCTACCACTGCAACCTGCTTTTTACACTCGGAAATAATATATTCATACATTTCATTTGCCATATCCGGTGCACCTGCATCCATAAACGATGGGCGATTTCCTTTTTTACAATTCGCATATAAAGTAAATTGCGAAACTAATAATAACGCCCCATCCACATCTGCCAAAGCTAAGTTGGTCTTTCCATTTTCATCATCAAAAATTCTCATACCAACTAACTTTTTAATCATCTTGTCTGCAATCTCTTTGGTATCTTCATTGGATACTCCAATCAAAACAAGAAACCCTTTATTAATTTTTCCTGCGACTGTTCCATCAATAGAAACACTTGCGTGATTTACTCTTTGAATTACAAATTTCATTTGTCCACTTCCTTATTCTTTTTTCAAACATCTACTAGTTTACAATAAGAATCCACTTTTGTAAAATACTGAGTATAATTAATTTTTTATGTTGTAACTATTCAGCCATCCGCTCAAATTCGCTGCTACGCAGCTGCTTTTCGCTGTGGCTAAGCGCCATATAGATATTTTCGGGAAATTTCCATCTTGTAAGTAAACTTACATCTGAAAATTTTCCGAAAATATCCACATGGCTGAATAGTTATTTCATATTCTGATAATAAAATACTGCCAATTGTGTTCTATCCCGAAGTGCCAGTTTTTCCAATATCGTACTGATATAATTTCTCACTGTTCCTTCGCTTAAAAACAACCTCTCCGCAATCTCTTTATTGCTGAAGCCATTGGCAACCTCAGAAATAATTTCCTTTTCCTTATCACTGATACTGTATCTGCCATAATCAAATTGTTCTTTCTTATGAATAAAGCCTGGAATTTTATGTATAATTTCATTTCCAAAAACATTCTGCCCCCGGCACACTGCCTTTAGCGCAGGAATAATTCCCTCAAAGTCCTGTTTCAATATATAACCTTTTGTGCCTACCTGTAAGGCCTTTACAATATATTCATCATCAAGAAATGTTGTAAGCAGTAAAATCCGTGCTGTCGGATTTTTTTTCAAAATAATTTCAGCTGCATCTAATCCACTCATTTCTTTCATTTGTATATCCATCAGTAAAACATCTGGATGATGCTTCTCAAAAAGTTCTATCGCTTCTGTTCCATCACTTCCAATATCCATCACCTCAATATCTGTATCCATCTCTAAAATAGTTTTTAATGACATGGCAACCAACTTATCATCATCTACAATAATAATTTTCAATTTTCCCTCCATAAACTCACCCTTTATAAATACTCTGTGTCTGCACAAATTTATCCTTATTTTCTCACAGTGATAAAAATGCTAAATCCATTTTCATTTTTAAAATTGATAGTTCCACCTAAACTGTCCACCCGTTCTTTCATATTAATTAATCCAATCCCTGACTTATTTGTCGATTTGATGGTACCATTATCCTCAATACTCATCTGGTAAAAACCAGGATGTTCTCTCATTATAATAGTAACTTTATCTCCGTTGCTATGTTTTACAATATTGGACATCGCCTCCTTCACCGTTGCAATAAAACAATATTTCACGTTTCTTGCCACATGGTTTGACATATCATAGTCCAGAATCAAATTGTAATTTTCTCTTACCTCTTTCGTTGCCTCTTCAATTGCACCTCTTAAATCAACTGCATCATCATGGAGATTGTGAACACTTTTACGTATACTTGTCATTGCCTCATTTAATGTTCCATTGACACTCTCCAGTTGTCCATTGAGTGGCTCCTCTCTGTACATCGCTTTCAGAGCTCCTATCT
>CANPET010000056.1 GCA_947573465.1 uncultured Eubacterium sp. | reverse complement strand
GGGATAGTGAATTTAAAAATAGTAATGTGATGGTTGTTCTTTGCGGCAGTGCGATGAGCTTTATTGAAAAGGAACTGCTTGCAGAAAAGAATCCATTATATGGAAGAGCGACAGGAATATACAAGATGAAAGAGATGGGATTTTACGATGCCATAAAGTTCTTTCCTAATTATTCTGATTATGATAAGGTGCTAACTTATGCAGTTCTTGGAGGCATTCCACATTATCTGAATCAGTGGAATCCTAAATTGTCAGTTGCTGAAAATATTAAACGTAATATTCTTACAAAGGGTTCTATTCTTTACAGTGAGGTAGAATTTCTTCTCCATCAGGAACTTCGTGAAACACCAATTTACAATTCAATCATTGAAGCGGTTGCGCTTGGAAATACAAAATTAAATGCGATTAGTCAAAAATCACTTGTGGAAGATACTTCTAAAACAAGTGTTTATTTGAAAAATCTTATTGAACTAGGTATTGTGGAACGTGAATTTTCAGTGGATACAGGAATAAAGGAGAAAGCCAACACAAACAGAGGAACATATCGTTTGACAGATAATTTTTTTCGTTTTTGGTATGCTTTTGGATTTGCAAACTATTCACAACTAGAAGACGGTGATGTTGATGGTGTATATCAATATATGATAGAGCCTGCATTGCATCAGTTTGCATCCTTTGTTTTTGAGGATGTCTGCCGGGAGTTCGTACGGGAAATGCAAAAGAAGAATGCTCTTCCTTTCCGTTACGCAAAAATGGGGCGATGGATGGGAAAGACAACGGTTCGTGACAAAGAAGCTGCTAGTGGTCTTCGAGTTGCAGAAACAGAAATTGACCTTTTGTGTGTCAGAGCAGACGCAAAGGAATATTTAGTGGGAGAGTGTAAATTTAAGGGAACACCATTTGATTATTCAGAGTATCTTGATGTGGTTGCAAAGTTGACACCACTGAAACAAAATGCGAGATTCCATTATGCGCTGTTTTCTGAGAATGGGTTTGATAAAAAAATTAAAGAGGAAGCAGACAAAGGCAATATATGGCTTTATACACTTGAGCAGATTGTAAACTATAAAAATTAAACAGTAAACTTTCGACAGTGATAGAATGTCAGAAATATGGAATGGAAAATATGGATTATAAATATTTGGTAGAGGATTTGATTGAAAACGAACCGGAGTTGTTTCAATAGGAATGTGAGTGGATTAATTTAATGTAAAGAGCAGTATCGAGGGTTTACAGTTCTTCTTTTGTTGACTAAAAACATACAATAATTTATAATACTTTTTATGACTATAAAGTGCTGATTTTCGATAAAATCTGCGTGGTAAGATATGGTTTTTTTCACATAGAATATAAAAGAAAATAGCAATTTGAATATTAAGGAGAGGCAGGAAACAGATTTGAGTAAACAAACGATTATGCTGGGCAATGAAGCTATAGCAAGAGGTGCTTATGAAGCAGGAGTTAAGGTAACATCTGCATATCCGGGAACACCGAGTACAGAAGTAAGCGAAAACGTAGTGAAATATGATGGCATTTATGCAGAGTGGGCGCCAAATGAAAAGGTTGCAGCAGAAGTGGCGATTGGTGCATCTATGGCAGGATGCCGTTCTATGTGTATGATGAAGATGGTAGGTCTGAATGTGGCGGCTGACCCACTTTATTCAGGAGCATATATTGGAGTAAATGGTGGTATGGTAGTTGTTGTAGCAGATGACCCGGGTATCTACAGTTCACAGAATGAACAGGATACCAGAATGGTAGGCCGTGCTGCAATGATTCCGGTTATTGAACCATCAGACAGCGAGGAAGCAAGAGTATTTACAAAGAGAGCATTTGAATTATCAGAAGAGTATGATACTCCTGTTATTTTAAGAACAACAACAAGATTGGCACATTCACAGGGAATTGTAAATCTTGAAGACAGAGTAGAGATTGATGATAAGCCTTATGAGAGAAATATTGCCAAGAATGTTATGATGCCAGCCAATGCCATTAAAGCTCATGTGAAAGTAGAAGAGCGCATGAACAGAATGGCTGAGGACGCAAGCAGTTTGGATATTAATAAGGTGGAATATAATGATACGAGCATCGGTATTATTACCAGTGGTATTCCTTATCAGTATGTTAAGGAAGTACTGCCGAATGCATCTGTATTAAAACTTGGGTTGGTACATCCTTTAGCAAAAGGTTTGATTCAGGAATTCGCAAGTAAGGTGGACAGATTGATTATCGTTGAAGAATTAGAGCCTGTTATTGAGGAACAGGTGAAGGCAATGGGTATTGCATGTGAAGGAAAGAATTTATTCACGATTCAGGGTGAGTATAGTGCCAATATGCTAAGAGAAAAGATTCTAGGTGAAAAGGTTGACATAAAACAGCCGGCACAGGCACCGGCAAGACCACCGATTTTGTGCCCAGGCTGTCCTCACAGAAGTACATATTCCGTACTAAAGAAATTGAGAATTCATGCGGCAGGAGATATTGGATGTTACACCTTAGGTGCGGTTAATCCATTAGGAGTTGTTGATACAACACTTTGTATGGGGTCTAGTATTTCCACCCTTCATGGAATGGAAAAAGCAAAAGGCAAGGAATATATCAAGAACTGGGTGGCTGTAATTGGTGACAGTACATTTCTTCATACAGGTGTAAATTCCCTTATGAATATGGTATATAACAAATCAACTGGAACCGTTATTATTCTGGACAATTCAACCACAGGTATGACAGGTCATCAGGACCATCCTGCGACTGGAAAAACATTATCAGGTGAGGCGGCATATCAGGTAGATTTGGTTGATTTATGTAAGGCATTAGGTGTACAGCATGTAGAGGTAGTAGATGCCTTTGATGTTGATAGATTGACAAAGGTTGTAAAAGAAGAAGTAGCAAGAGACGAGGTTTCTGTTATTATTTCCCAGTCACCTTGTGCATTATTGAAATCTTTTGTTCCAAAGGGCAAGTGCTATACAATTCCTGAAAAGTGTGTGAAGTGTGGACAGTGTCTGGTTCCAGGATGTCCGGCAATGACAAAGAATGCAGATGGAACAGTGGCAATTGATGAAACAATGTGTAATGGCTGTGGACTTTGCATGAGTAATTGCAAGTTCGGTGCGATTGAGTTGAAAAAGAAGGGAGAATAATCATGGCAGAGACAAAGAATATAATGATTGTAGGCGTTGGTGGTCAGGGTACTCTCCTTACAAGTAGAATATTAGGCGGTATTACTGTAGCAGCAGGATATGATGTAAAGTTATCCGAAGTACATGGTATGGCACAGCGTGGAGGCAGCGTTGTTACATATGTAAGATATGGCGAGAAGGTAGCAGAGCCAATTGTTGAACCGGGTAAGGCAGATGTATTGATTGCATTTGAGAGATTAGAGGCATTACGTTATGCTCATTTCCTAAAAGAGGATGGTGTTATTATCGTTAATGATCAAAGAATCGACCCTATGCCGGTAGTGACAGGAGCAGCAGAATATCCAAAGGGAATTATTGAATCACTTTCCGAACAGTATAAGGTAATATCTGTTGATGCCCAGGCAGAGGCACTTGCTATGGGTAATTCAAGAGTATTTAATGTAATTATTCTTGGTATTGCAGCAAAGCATATGGATTTCCCAAAGGAGCAGTGGGTTGAGGTAATCAAGAATACAGTTCCGCCAAAGACAATTGATATCAATGTGGCTGCGTTTGAGCGTGGTTATGAAATAGCATAAAGAGAAATGGAGTCACCCGTTGTGGTTGCTCCATTTTTTTTGAATTACTTATATAAATAAAATTTGATTAACACAAATAAAGTAAGTTATAATTTAGTAAATCGTAAATTACTAAACGATAACTTGCTTTTTTAGGGGAGGATAAATATGTTTATTGGGAGAAAAAAAGAACTTGAGACCATGTTTTGTTAATTAAGTATGAAGATATGTAAAATAGAAAAAGAACTGTTTAGGAATTATTAGATTAAGAAAATCTTAAGAATTTTATTTTGTTTCTGTTAAGAAATAAATCATATCCTATATACAAGTAATCAAGATGATTACCTTATGAGCGGAGGAATTGATATGTACAACATTTTAGTGTGTGACGACGAAAAAGAAATCGTGGAAGCGATTGACATCTATTTGACAAAAGAGGGTTATAATGTCATTAAGGCGTATGATGGAGTAGAGGCAATGGAAAAACTGAAAAATGAAGAAATTCATCTTTTGTTAATTGATGTGATGATGCCGAGATTAGATGGTATTCGAGCAACATTGAAGATAAGAGAAGAGAGCAGTGTTCCGATTATTATATTGTCGGCGAAGTCGGAGGACTCAGACAAAGTCATTGGATTGGATGTGGGAGCAGATGATTATGTTACCAAACCATTTAATCCATTGGAACTGATTGCAAGAGTGAAGTCGCAGTTACGACGTTATACCAAACTGGGAAGTATGACAAAACCAAAAGAAAATGTGTATACAGTCGGCGGTCTGGAAGTAAATGATGAGACAAAAGAGGTAACTGTTGATGGAGAGTGTGTGAAACTGACGCCGGTAGAGTACAATATATTACTTCTGATGATAAAGAATCCGGGACGTGTGTATACTATTGAGCAGATTTATGAAAATGTTTGGAACGAAGAAGCTGTGGTGGCAGACAACACAGTAGCTGTACATATCAGACATATCCGCGAGAAAATTGAAATTAATCCAAAGGAGCCAAGATACCTGAAAGTGGTGTGGGGAATTGGATACAAGATTGAAAAGTTGTAGGGAGGATATGATTTATGAAGAAGAAAAGAATTGTGCTGCATGTTGTAACATTGGCACTGGCATTGGCATGCATGGTGTGTGTGGCATTGGGTGTGCTGAGACTGATTGATGTGAGTGATAACATGACAAAGGATGAGGCGGAGGAACAGTACTGTCATTATTATATTCGAGGTATACAAGATACATTGAGTAATATATATGAGCAGTTAAGCTTCAAAGAATTGTATGGGGGAAAAAATGTTGCCATAGAAGATCTTGAAATACCAAGAGATTGGTTGGAATCAGGGTTTTATTATACGATTGTAAAAGAAGGAACGAATAAGAGGATAGATACCAATTATCATGGGGAAGACAGCCTTAGAAGTAATGTGTGCACGTTTAATCTAGACGGATTACAGTTTTATGCTAATCAGCCTTATAATGAGGATTATGTGATGGATCGACTGAACAGTTTTGTGGAACAGGGGACATTTTATTATGGTAATGGAGATATGGATGTGCCATTTGAAAAACTTCAGAAATTGTGCAAGAAAGAAAAATTCTATGTTGTAATGTATACATTACAGCAAGACGATTTGGAAACATATATTAATGATTTGAGAGGTGACATCAAAATAGGTGTAACCCAAAAGCAGAAAGAAGCATGGCTCAAAGAAGCTATTATATATTTTATCGTGGCTGGGGTACTTGCACTGATGGTATTGATTCCATATATTTGGCTGTTAGTGATTGCTGGACATAAGGAGAAGGGCGATAAAGCTAGGTTACAGAAAATTGATAGACTTTGGATGGATGTAGTGTTGGCAGCAGCAGTTACAATATACCCTATCGCAATTCTCCTAGTTGGTGATGAACTGTATGATGGAGCAAATGTAGATGATGCAATCGTTTTTGGAGTGTGGATTTTCATCACGATGTTTGCAGTGGAGGCAGTATTGCAAATCAGTGAGAGTATTGCCAGAAGACTAAAGACAAAAAGCTTTATTAAGACAACGCTGATAGGAAAGATTTGCATTTCCCTGAAACGAGCAGTTATTAAGATGGTTCGCAATATGAAATTAACTGGCAAAGTTGTTTTGATGTGTGTTGCCTTAGAAGTTGTATTTCTTTTTGATTTTGTATGCATCACAGATAGTGATTTTGGACTTTTTGGTGTAATGTTTGTGATTGGCATTCCGGTGGTGATTATTGGGGCAATTGTGTGGAACTATTATAAAGAGAAAGAAATTATTATAGAAGAAACTGAAAAAATAGCAGATGGACAGGTGGATAATAAAATATATGATTCAATGAAGTTCCCAACCAATAAAAAACTGGCGAAGGCAGTAAATGGAGTGGGCGAGGGATTCAGCAAGGCTGTTTCTTCCAGTTTGAAAAATGAGAGAATGAAAACAGAGTTGATTACGAATGTATCTCATGATTTAAAAACACCATTGACTTCCATTATTAATTACGTGGATTTATTAAAGACGGATGGATTAGATGGAGAGAAGGCACCAGAATATTTGGATGTGCTGGATAGAAAATCCCAAAGATTGAAGACATTGACAGAAGATTTGGTGGAAGCTTCTAAATTAAATTCCGGTGTGATAGAACTGAATGTGGAGAATATTGATATTGTTCAGTTAGTCAATCAGAGTCTTGCAGAATATAGTGAGAGATTTGAACAGAGTGGATTACATGTTATTAAGAATATTACAAGAGATACGATTATTGTCCGCGCTGATGGAAGAAAAACATGGAGAGCGTTAGATAATCTTTACAGTAATGTCTGCAAGTATGCAATGCCAGGTACCCGCGTATATATTGAAATTTTTGACGAAGAAAGTAATGCTGTTGTTTCTATAAAAAATATTTCTGCAGGAGCATTAAACTTTAGTGCGGATGAACTGATGGAGAGGTTTGTCAGGGGAGATGTTTCAAGAACGACGGAAGGAAGTGGACTAGGACTTTCTATTGCAAAAAGCATTATGGACCGACAGAATGGGGAACTTAAGATTACGTTAGATGGTGATTTGTTTAAGGTTGAAATGAAATTAAAGAAGAGGGGTTGACTTTAAAAAAGTACGACGATATAATGGTAGGGCACGCTTAAAGGGAATAGTGTGCCCTTTTGCATGCATGTGTAATGATTTGACACATAATTCTAATAACAGGAGGTGAAAAAGGAATGCCAACATTTAACCAGTTAGTAAGAAAAGGACGTAAGTCAGCGGTTAAAAAGTCAACAGCACCAGCTTTGTTAAAGACATATAACTCTTTAAACAAGAAGATGAATGACACTGCTTCTCCACAGAAGCGTGGTGTATGTACAGCTGTTAAGACTGCTACACCTAAGAAGCCTAACTCAGCTCTTAGAAAAATCGCCAGAGTACGTTTATCTAATGGTATCGAAGTAACAAGCTACATTCCAGGTGAAGGTCACAACCTTCAGGAGCATAGTGTTGTTCTTATCCGTGGTGGTAGAGTAAAAGATTTACCAGGTACAAGATATCATATCATTAGAGGTACTTTAGATACTGCAGGTGTTGCAAACAGACGCCAGGCACGTTCTAAGTACGGTGCTAAGAGACCTAAAAACTAGGTCGAAATAGGAACGACTATATAGTCAATCACAGGTTGAATGATTTGTAACGGTTATTAGGGTTATGTTTTATAGATATCTTAAGCCGTGAGCAAGACACAACTTTAGTGAGTACCTATGATTTAATTAAAATAATTAAGGAGGGAAGCAATATGCCACGTAAAGGACATACTCAGAAGAGAGAAATTTTAGCAGATCCTATGTATGGTAGCATCGTAGTTACAAAACTTATCAATAACATTATGTTAGATGGTAAGAAAGGTGTAGCTCAGAAAATCGTGTACGGCGCATTTGAAAAGATTGCAGCTGAAACAGGAAAAGATGCTACTGAAGTATTTGAAGAAGCTATGAATAACGTTATGCCGGCTTTAGAAGTAAAGGCTAGACGTATTGGTGGTGCTACTTATCAGGTACCTATCGAGGTAAGACCTGAAAGAAGACAGGCTTTAGGACTTCGCTGGATCACATTGTATTCACGTCAGAGAAGTGAAAAGACAATGGTAGAAAGATTAGCTAACGAGATTATGGATGCCGCTAACAATACTGGTTCATCAGTTAAGAAGCGTGAAGACATGCATAAGATGGCTGAAGCTAATAAGGCTTTCGCACATTATCGATTCTAGTTAGCATAGAGCAGCGCAAACGAGAAAAGCGTTTTGCATTGTGCTTGCACAAATGCAGAGATGATTTTCGAAGTTTATGAGGCGAATGCCTCTAGCGAGAAGAAGTGAAACAAAATCGAGCTAGGCGGTGCAGTGCAAACAAGAATTAAAACAATAAATGATTAATATGCAGTAATGCATGACATAATAAAGGCGTAAGCCTTAAGACTAAAAAGAGGAGGAAAAAATCTTGGCTGGAAGAGAATATCCATTAGAGAGAACCAGAAATATAGGTATTATGGCTCATATCGATGCTGGTAAGACAACATTAACAGAGCGTATCTTATATTATACTGGTGTTAACTATAAGATTGGTGATACTCATGACGGTAATGCTACCATGGACTGGATGGAGCAAGAGCAGGAAAGAGGTATCACAATCACATCTGCAGCTACAACATGTCACTGGACACTTGAGGATCATCATAAGCCAAAGGCTGGTGCTTTGGAACATCGTGTAAACATTATTGATACACCCGGTCACGTTGACTTTACAGTAGAAGTTGAACGTTCACTTCGTGTATTAGATGGTGCGGTAGGTGTGTTTGATGCAAAAGCAGGTGTTGAGCCACAGTCAGAAAATGTATGGCGTCAGGCTGACACATATAATGTACCACGTATGGCATTCATCAATAAGATGGATAAAATGGGTGCAGATTTCTTTTATTCAGTTCAGACAATTATTGACCGTCTGGGTAAGAATGCTATCCCGGTTCAGATTCCAATCGGTAAGGAAGACAGTTTTGTCGGATTAGTTGATTTGTTTGAAATGGAAGCATACTATTATAAAGATGATAAGGGTGAAGACATTGAAATCACAGCAATTCCTGATGATTTGAAGGATCTTGCTAATGAATGGCATGAGAATCTTGTTGAGAAGATTTGTGAATTAGATGATGACCTTATGATGCAGTATTTAGAAGGGGAAGAACCTTCTATTGATGAATTAAAAGCTGTTCTTAGAAAAGCTACAATCGCTTGTGAAGCAGTTCCTGTATACCTTGGTTCTGCATATAAGAACAAGGGTGTTCAGAAGATGTTAGACGGTGTTATTGAATTCATGCCAGCTCCAACTGATATTCCTGATATTACAGGTACAGACGAAGCAGGAAATGATGTCACAAGAAAGTCTTCTGATGACGAACCTTTCGCAGCTTTAGCATTTAAGATTATGGCTGACC
>CANPET010000055.1 GCA_947573465.1 uncultured Eubacterium sp. | reverse complement strand
GGAAATTACACGAAACTGAAGAGCGAAAAATGGACATATAAGTTGGATAAAAATTGCAAATATTATGGACACGTAGGCGAGAAGAAATAAATAGTAAAGTGCTTTTGAAAAAAGAAGTCAACCATTTTGGAAAATTATTCAAAACTGCTTGACTTCTTTTTTTTGAAATGGTATATTAAAATTTGCTATGCATAAAAAGGGGTGTAGTGCGCCCTTTTGAGAGGAATTTGGTTGACATAACGACTAAAAAACCTAATTTAATAAAGTAATAGCGATAAATTGATTAATTATATTAAGACAAGGAGAGTAATGTCAATGGAGAAGAACAGAATCAGTCCTGTAAAAGCAGGAAAAGGTATTCGTATGAGCTATTCGAGACAAAAAGAAGTTCTTGAAATGCCAAATCTTATTGAAGTGCAGAGAGATTCATATGAATGGTTCCTTACTACAGGTCTAAGAGAAGTATTGGATGATATTTCCCCGATTGAGGATTATGGCCAGAACTTAAGCCTTGAATTTATTGACTTCAGATTGTGTGAAGAAGATAAAAAATACACAATTGAAGAATGTAAGGAAAGAGATGCAACTTATGCAGCTCCTTTGAAAGTTAAGGTAAGACTTCATAATAAGGAGACAGGTGAGTTTACAGAACATGATATTTTCATGGGTGATTTACCACTTATGACAGAAACAGGTACTTTTGTAATTAATGGTGCTGAGCGTGTTATTGTAAGTCAGTTAGTTCGTTCACCGGGTATCTATTATGTTATTGGTCATGATAAGGTAGGAAAGGAATTATATACATCACAGGTAATTCCAAACCGTGGAGCATGGTTAGAGTACGAAACAGACTCTAATGATGTATTCTATGTTCGTGTAGACAGAACTAGAAAGGTTCCTGTAACAGTTCTTATTAGAGCGTTAGGTGTAGGAACAAATGCGGAGATTACTGAGTTATTTGGTGAGGAAGAAAAACTTCTTGCTACATTTGAAAAGGATCAAAGCGATGATTACGAGAGTGGTCTTTTAGAATTGTATAAGAAGATTCGCCCGGGTGAACCTCTTAGTGTAGATAGTGCTGAGTCTATTATCACAGGTATGTTCTTTGACGCAAAGAGATATGACCTTGCCAGAGTCGGCAGATATAAATATAATAAAAAACTTGCTTATAAGAGCAGAATCGTAGGACACATTTTAGCAGAAGATGTTATTGATATGTCTACAGGCGAAGTTTTGGCAGAGGCTGGAACAAATGTGTCTCAGGAACTTGCTATTCAGATTCAGAATGCTGCTGTTCCATCTGTAATGATTCAGACAGATGTTAAGAATGAAAAGGTATTATCTAATATGGCAGTTGATATTAACGCATACGTTGATTTTGATTGTAAGGAATTAGGTATCTTAGAGGATGTTTATTATCCTGTTCTTGCTGAAATCTTAGCAGAAAATGAAACAGAAGAAGAGTTAAAAGATGCGATTAAGAGAAATGCTCATGAATTAGTTCCAAAGCATATTACAAAAGAAGATATCCTTGCATCCATTAACTACTTATTAAATATTGAATATGGTATTGGAACTTCTGATGATATTGACCACTTAGGAAACAGACGTATCCGTGCAGTTGGTGAATTGCTTCAGAACCAGTACAGAATTGGTCTTTCAAGAATGGAGAGAGTTGTTCGCGAAAGAATGACAACACAGGATTTGGAAGGCGTTTCTCCACAGACATTAATTAATATAAAACCAGTAACTGCAGCTGTTAAGGAGTTCTTTGGAAGTTCCCAGTTGTCACAGTTTATGGATCAGAACAACCCACTTGGTGAGTTGACACATAAGAGACGTTTATCAGCACTTGGACCTGGTGGTCTTTCCAGAGACCGTGCCGGATTCGAGGTTCGAGACGTTCATTATACACACTATGGTAGAATGTGTCCTATCGAGACACCTGAAGGACCAAACATTGGTCTGATTAACTCATTTGCATCTTTTGCCAGATTAAATGAGTATGGATTTATTGAAGCTCCGTATAGAGTAGTAGATAAGTCTGATCCGGAAAATCCACGTGTTACAGATGAAGTTGTATATATTACAGCAGACGAAGAAGATAACTATACAGTAGCACAGGCGAACGAACCATTAGATGAAAACGGATATTTTGTAAACAAGAATGTATCTGGACGTTACAGAGAAGAAACATCACAGTTTGATAAGAAGAGAATTGACCTTATGGACGTTTCTCCTAGAATGGTATTCTCAGTAGCTACATCTATGATTCCATTCTTACAGAATGATGATGCGAACCGTGCCTTGATGGGATCAAACATGCAGCGTCAGGCAGTACCTCTTATGACGACAGAAGCTCCAGTCGTTGGTACAGGTATGGAAGGAAAAGCAGCTGTTGACTCAGGTGTCTGTGTAGTAGCAAAACGTGCAGGTGTTGTTGAGAAGTCGACATCAAAAGAGATAACTGTAAGAACAGATGATGGTCAGTTAGACACATATCATCTGATTAAATTCTCAAGAAGTAACCAGAGTAACTGCTACAACCAGAGAGCCATTGTATTTAAGGGTGACAGAGTTGAAGCAGGAGAAGTTATTGCTGATGGTGCATCAACATCTAACGGTGAGATTGCTCTTGGTAAGAACCCATTAATCGGATTTATGACTTGGGAAGGTTATAACTACGAGGATGCGGTACTTCTTAGTGAAAGATTAGTGCAGGATGATGTTTATACATCCATTCATATAGAAGAATACGAAACAGAAGCAAGAGATACAAAACTTGGACCGGAAGAGATTACAAATGACGTTCCGGGTGTCGGTGATGATGCAAGAAAAGACCTTGATGAGAGAGGTATTATCAGAATTGGTGCGGAAGTAAGAGCCGGAGATATTTTGGTTGGTAAGGTTACTCCAAAGGGAGAAACAGAGCTTACACCGGAAGAGAGATTACTTCGTGCAATCTTTGGCGAAAAGGCTAGAGAGGTTAGAGACACATCACTTAAAGTTCCTCATGGTGAGGCAGGTATCGTTGTTGATGCTAAGGTATTCAAGAGAGAAAACGGAGACGAGTTGGCACCGGGTGTAAATGAATCCGTTCGTATCTACATCGCACAGAAGAGAAAGATTTCTGTTGGTGATAAGATGGCTGGTCGTCATGGTAACAAGGGTGTTGTTTCCAGAGTGCTTCCAGTTGAGGATATGCCATTCCTTCCAAATGGTAGACCTCTTGATATCGTATTGAATCCATTAGGTGTGCCTTCACGTATGAATATCGGACAGGTACTTGAGATTCATTTGAGTCTTGCTGCAAAAGTATTAGGATTTAACATTGCAACTCCTGTATTTGATGGAGCAGACGAGTTTGATATTATGGATACTTTGGAACTTGCAAATGATTATGCCAATACAGAATGGGAAGATTTTGTAGAAAAATATAAAGATACATTAAAACCGGAAGTTATGGAATATTTAGGAAATAATCTTGACCACAGAGAAGAGTGGAAGGGTGTTCCGATTGCAAGAGATGGTAAAGTGAGACTTCGAGATGGTAGAACAGGTGATTACTTCGATAGTCCGGTTACAATCGGTTTCATGCATTACTTGAAACTCCATCACTTGGTTGATGATAAGATTCATGCACGTTCAACAGGTCCTTACTCCTTAGTAACACAGCAGCCACTTGGTGGTAAAGCACAGTTCGGTGGACAGAGATTTGGTGAGATGGAAGTTTGGGCATTAGAGGCATATGGTGCTTCCTACACATTGCAGGAAATCTTAACATTTAAGTCTGATGACGTTGTAGGACGTGTTAAGACTTATGAAGCAATTATTAAGGGTGAAAATATCCCTCAGCCGGGAATCCCTGAGTCATTCAAGGTACTTGTAAAAGAACTTCAGGCATTGGCGCTTGATGTAAATGTATTAGATAAAGATGATAATGTCGTTGAGTTGAAGGAGAGCACAGATTATGGTGAAACAAACTTTAATGCAATCCTCAATAACGACAAGAACTTTGGTCAGAACAAAGAAGACAGTCAGGCATTTGCACAGGCAGGATTCCAGACACAGGAATTTGTTGGCGAAGAACTCCAGACAGTAAATGCTGATGGTTCAGTATTTGAAGACGGTCAGGAAAATTAATAGAAGGGAGATTTGATCATGGCAGACGTAAACGTAAGTGAACAGCTTGCATTCGATAAAATTAAAATCGGTCTTGCTTCACCGGATAAAATCAGACAGTGGGCTACAAGAAAGGTAGGCGACAAAGAGGAATTAGGTGAAGTTACAAAACCGGAAACAATTAACTACAGAACATTAAAGCCGGAAAAAGATGGTTTGTTCTGTGAGAAGATTTTCGGACCTAACAAGGACTGGGAATGTCATTGTGGAAAATATAAGAAAATCAGATATAAAGGTGTAGTCTGTGACAGATGTGGCGTTGAGGTTACAAAAGCAAGTGTACGTCGTGAGCGTATGGGTTGTGTGGAACTTGCAACACCGGTATCACATATCTGGTATTTCAAAGGAATTCCTTCAAGAATGGGATTAATCCTTGATATTTCACCAAGAGTGTTAGAAAAAGTATTATACTTTGCTTCTTATATTGTGCTTGACCCAATGGATACATCATTAGAATACAATCAGGTATTGACAGAGAATGAATTTAGAGAAGCTTACGAAGAATTTGAAGGAAAATTCCGTGTAGGTATGGGTGCTGAAGCTATCAAAGAATTACTTCAGGCAATTGACCTTGATAAAGGTGCAGAAGAATTAAAAGAAGAATTATTTGAGGCAACAGGACAGAAGAAGGCTAAAATTGTTAAGAGACTGGAAGTTTTTGAGGCTTTCAGAAGTTCAGGCAATAAGCCGGAATGGATGATTATGGATGTTATCCCGGTTATCCCACCGGATATCAGACCTATGGTTCAGTTAGAAGGTGGCAGATTTGCTACATCTGACCTGAACGATTTATATAGAAGAATTATCAATAGAAATAACCGTTTAAAGAGACTTTTGGAACTGGGCGCTCCGGAAATTATCGTAAGAAATGAAAAGAGAATGCTTCAGGAAGCGGTTGATGCATTGATAGATAATGGAAGACGTGGAAGAGCAGTTACAGGACCTGGTAACAGAGCGTTGAAGTCACTTTCAGACATGTTAAAAGGTAAGCAGGGACGTTTCCGTCAGAACCTGCTCGGTAAGCGTGTTGACTACTCAGGACGTTCCGTTATCGTAGTAGGACCGGAACTTAAGATTTATCAGTGCGGTCTTCCGAAAGAAATGGCTATTGAATTATTTAAGCCATTTGTTATGAAAGAATTAGTGGAGCAGGGTACTGCTCATAACATTAAAGCTGCAAAGAAGATGGTAGAGAGACTTCAGACAGAGGTCTGGGATGTATTGGAAGAAGTTATCAAAGAACATCCGGTTATGTTAAACCGTGCCCCTACTCTTCATAGATTAGGTATTCAGGCATTTGAGCCGGTACTTGTTGAAGGTAGAGCGATTAAGTTACATCCGTTGGTATGTACAGCGTTTAATGCCGATTTCGACGGTGACCAGATGGCTGTTCATCTTCCACTTTCAGTAGAAGCTCAGGCGGAATGCAGATTCTTACTGCTTTCACCAAACAACTTGTTGAAGCCGTCTGATGGTGCACCGGTAGCAGTTCCTTCACAGGATATGGTACTTGGTATTTATTATCTGACAATGGATAAGATGGTTGACCATTCTGATGATGCAGAAATTGTAGCAAAAGCAGGAAGAAAGACCTATGACTCAGAAGAAGAGTTAAAGAATGCATTAGATGAAGGAAAAATTGGAACACATGATTATATTAGATATCAGGCAGAGGACAGAGTTGTTGTCTGCGAACCGATAGATGTTATCGGACGTTTCTTTAGTGATGTAAATCAGGCGATTTTAGCTTATGAGAATGGAGACATTTCACTTCATCAGAAGATTAAGGTTAAGAGAAAAGTATTTAACGGAAAAGGCGAAGAAGTAGAAGGTGTTATAGAAACGACACTTGGACGTTGCCTGTTTAATGAGATTCTTCCACAGGATTTAGGTTTTGTTAAGAGAGAAGCAGATGAAGATTATCTGAAATTTGAGATTGATTTTCATGTAGGAAAAAAAGGTTTGAAACAAATCTTAGAGAAAGTTATTAATAACCATGGTGCAACTAAGACAGCAGAAGTTCTTGATAATATCAAGGCTATGGGTTACAAGTACTCAACAAGAGCTGCTATGACAGTTTCTATTTCTGATATGACAGTACCGGAAGCTAAGAAACAGATTTTAGCAGATGCTGAAAGCACAGTAGATGAGATTACAAAGCATTTTAGAAGAGGCTTCTTAACTGACGAAGAAAGATATAAAGAAGTTATTGAGACATGGCAGGATGCCGATAATCAGATTACAAGTGCCCTCCTTGGAGGTCTTGACAAATATAATAACATCTTTATGATGGCAGATTCCGGAGCCCGTGGTTCTGATAAGCAGATTAAGCAGCTTGCAGGTATGCGTGGATTGATGGCGGATACAACAGGTAAGACAATCGAACTTCCTATTAAGTCAAACTTCCGTGAAGGTCTTGATGTTTTGGAATACTTTATTTCAGCCCATGGTGCGAGAAAGGGTCTTTCTGATACAGCTCTTCGTACAGCCGATTCAGGATATCTTACAAGAAGACTTGTAGATGTTTCACAGGATTTGATTATCCGTGATGTTGACTGCTGTGAAGGAAAAGCAATTCCGTTCATGGAAATTGAAGCAGTAACAGACGGCAATGAAGTTATCGAAACTTTAGAGGAAAGAATTACAGGAAGAACTGCTGCAGAGTCTATGTATGATGCAGATGGAAATATGATTGTCAAGGCGAATCATATGATTACACCAAAGAGAGCGGCAGCGATTGTTGCAACCGGTGTAGACAGAGTTAAGATTAGAACAATTCTTACATGTAAGTCACATGTGGGTGTATGTGCAAAATGTTACGGTGCGAACATGGCTACGGGACAGAGAGTTCAGGTAGGTGAGGCTGTTGGTATTATTGCAGCCCAGTCTATCGGTGAGCCGGGTACACAGCTTACAATGAGAACTTTCCATACTGGTGGTGTTGCCGGTGACGATATTACACAGGGTCTTCCTAGAGTAGAGGAATTATTTGAGGCTAGAAAACCAAAGGGACTTGCTATTATTGCTGAGTTTGGTGGAAGAGCTGAAATTAAAGAAAATAAAAAGAAACGTGAAATCGTTATTACCAATGATGAGACAGGTGAGTCAAAGGCTTATCTTATCCCATATGGTTCAAGAATTAAGATTCTTGATGGTACAGTTCTTGAGGCGGGTGACGAACTTACAGAAGGTAGCATTAATCCTCATGATCTCTTAAAGATTAAGGGACTTCGTGCAGTTCAGGATTATATGATTCGTGAAGTTCAGAGAGTTTACCGCTTACAGGGTGTAGAAATCAATGATAAGCACGTAGAGGTTATTGTTCGTCAGATGCTTAAGAAGATTAAGGTTGATACAGCTGGTGATTCTAAATTCTTACCGGGAACAACAGTTGAAGTACTGAATTTTAATGAAGTAAATGAGGAATTAGTAGCACAGGGTAAGGAACCGGCTACCGGTACACAGATTATGCTTGGTATTACAAAAGCATCACTTGCTACAAATTCATTCCTTTCAGCTGCATCTTTCCAGGAGACTACAAGAGTTCTTACAGAGGCTGCTATCAGCGGCAAGGTAGATCCATTAGTTGGTCTGAAAGAAAATGTATTGATTGGTAAGTTAATTCCGGCAGGTACAGGTCTTGAAAGATATGGTTCTGTAAAGTTAAGTACAGATGTTAAACCTGCTGCAGAGGAAGTGATTTCTGTATCTGAAGAAAGAATGGAAACTCCGGTAGAAGATGTTCTTGAGATTTCAGAGGAAGTAGAGATGATTGATATCATCGACGAGAGTATAGAAGTTACAGAAGAATAAACAAAGACCGTAGATCTTGAATATTAATAACAGACAGTTCGAAACCATCCTGTCTATAAACAAAACTAGGGACAAATCACATGTAATTTGTGGTTTATTAAAGGGTGCCCTATAGAGGGCACCCTTTTATTATGATATAGGAAATTGCTCTGCAATTCCTATATCATAATAAGCTCCGCAAGGATTGCAGAGGCGCGGAAATGTAGCTGTTCCCTAGAACCCGCGCCTCGCAAAAGAGTTCGCAAGCGAACTCTTTGTTAAGGAGGAGAATATGGTAGAAGGATTTCACCCGGTCAGATACTCCGTTATTCATGATAAAAATCCTCGCGAGATTGTCATGCTAGTAGGAAATGGATGCAAATGGAGAAAATGTAGATTTTGTGATTATCATTTGGACAGCAGTCCGGATGAGGCAGCAAATTTTAAGATTAATCAGGAAGCACTAAGTCATGTAACCGGGGTTTATGGCGAATTAGAAGTAATTAATTCGGGAAGTTTTGTAGATTTGGACAAAAGAACTATAGAGCTTATAAAAAATATATGTTGTACAAAAGAAATATCCACGATTCATTTTGAATGTCATTATATGCATAAGGATGAAGTGAATAATTTTAAAAAGTCATTTCTTGATATTGGTATAAAATGCCTTATAAAATTAGGTTTGGAAACTTTCGATTATGAATTGAGAGAAAAAGTTCTGATTAAAGGAATAGATGAAAAGAAGCCAAAAATAATTGCAGAATATTTTGATGAAATAAATTTACTGCAGGGAATCACAGGGCAAAGTGCAGAGTCTATGCTCAATGATATAGAAATAGGACTGAAATATTTTGAACGTGTGTGTATTAATATAATGGTAGAAAACGGAATGCCGATAAAACCGGATGAAAAGGTGATTAATGAATTTATGGATAAGATTTACCCTATTTATAAAAATAATGATAGGTTAGATATATTGCTGAGCAATACAGATTTTGGGGTTGGAGAAAATCAATATTAATATTATAGTGTGGTTCAAATATGTATTGTGGTTATTGGTCATGATACATTTGAAAATAAATGACATAAGCCGGTCGTGCAGAGAAATTGATGCAATGGCTGTAATAAGCAGAAGAAAAGGAGGAAAAGTTTTATGTCAAATGAAGTTTTATTAGTACTGTCCATATTGATTATATATGGAAGCGAATTATTGTTTTTTAAGTTATTTGGGAAGTATGGTTTGTATTGTTTTACATCTATTGCAACCATAGCCGCCAATATTGAGGTTTTAATTGTTATTAAGGCTTTCAGTATGGAAATGACACTGGGAAATGTCTTGTTTGCATCTACATTTTTGGTGACAGATATTGTGAGTGAATTGTATGGTAAAAAGGAAGCAAAACGTGCTGTAAACCTTGGTATTGCAACTTCGGTAGTGTTTATTGTATTGTCACAGTGGT